>NZ_JBLVOH010000060.1:1923-5527 GCF_053543675.1 Microbacterium umsixpiens | reverse complement strand
GGGCCCCCGCGGTCGTGTCAGGCCGCGCTCGACGTCTGGCTCGCGACGTACGCCTTGCCGGCGGAGGCGATGACCTCGGCGACGATGTCGGGGTTCGACACCAGGGCGGCGTGCGATGCCCCCGCGATCTCGCGCGTCGCCCGAGACGACGCACGCTCGGCACCGGCGCGGAACACCGCGAGGGGGATGTTCAGATCCTGGTCGCCGAACACATGCCAGGACGGGATGCTCCTCCAGGCCGGGTTCGCGGCGGTGACCGCGTCCGAGAGCGCCGCCTCCGTCACGGGCCGCTGGGTCGCGGCCATGAGGGCGGCGACGTCCTCCGCCACATCTGCCGCGAACTGGTGGTGGAAGGCCTCCGTGCGGATCGCGAACTCGTTGCCACCGGTCGTCACGGGGTGCGCGGTGAGGGTGTCGCCGAGGGTGCTTCCCGGCGCGCTCGTCGACAGGTCGAACGCGCTCTGGCCGGTCTCCGGGACGAACGCCGAGACGTAGACGAGACCGACGACGGCGGGGTTGTCGGCCGCAGCCTCGGTGATCACGATGCCGCCGTACGAGTGCCCGACAAGGATGACAGGACCTCCGACGGAGGCGATCACGTCGCGGACATACCTGGCGTCGACGGCGAGGCTGCGCAGCGGGTTCGCGGCGGCGACGACCGTCACGCCGTGGCTTTGCAGCCGGCTGATGACGCCGTTCCAGGAGGCAGACTCGGCGAACGCGCCGTGGACGAGGACGATGGTGGGCTTCTCGATGGACATGGTTTCTTCTTTCTTCCTGGGTGGGTGGTGCGGGGTCAGGCGACGGTCAGGGCTTTGCGCAGCACGTGGATGGCCTGCTCGATGGCGGCCGTGGCGGCGGCGGAGCTGCGCAGCGGGTTGAGCATCATGAAGTCGTGGATCGTGCCGTCGTAGCGCACGAGGGCCGTCCGCACGCCGGCCTCGATGAGCTTGCGACCGTATGCCTCCCCCTCGTCGCGGAGCACATCGTTCTCGTCGACGATGAGGAGGGTCTCCGGCAGCCCCTCGAGTTCGCTGATCGGGGCGCGCAGCGGGGAGGCGGTTACGTCCTTGCGGGCTTCCACATCGGGCAGGTAGCAGTCCCAGAACCACGCCATCGCGTCGGCGCGCAGGTGGTAACCCTCGGCGTACTCGCGGTAGCTCTCGGTGTTCTGGCCGGCGTCGGTGACCGGGTAGTACAGCGACTGGTGAAGGAAGACGACGTCACCGCGCCGCTTGGCGAGGATCGCCACGACGGCGGCCATATTCCCGCCGACCGAGTCTCCGGCGATGGCGAGCCGGGACGCGTCGAGGCCCCTACTCGCACCGTCGTCCATGATCCATCGCGCGGTGGCATAGACCTGCTCGATGGCGACGGGGTGGTGCACCTCCGGCGAGCGGTCGTACTCGACGAAAACGATCGCCGCTTCCACGCCGTTCGCGAGTTCACGCACCAGACGGTCGTGCGTGCCGGAGTTGCCCAGCACCCAGCCGCCGCCGTGGACGTAGAGCACTACGGGGAGGTCACCAGTCGCGCCGGCGGGCTTGACGATGCGCACCTGCACGTCGCCGACCTCCGCGGGGACGGTGATCCACTCGTCGGTGACGTCGGCTTTCGCGATGGGGCCGGCCTGGACGTCGTCCAGCAGTGTGCGCGCGCCGTCGACGCCGAGGTCGGCGAGGAACGGGGGCTTTCCCGCGGCATCGGCGAAGGCCCGGGCTTCGGGCTCGAGTACATGGTCGGTCATGACAGGTCCTCTCGTGTGGGGTCGAGCCGGTTCGGATCGTCGCCGATCATGTGGCTCATGCAAGACAGGACCAGGTGAGGCCGAAGAATGTGACGACATCTTCGGAGCCGGTCGGCCACCCGTCGGTCGGTGTCACAACCGGTGCGCCTGCGCGGTCATGTTCGTACGGAGAGGATCCGGAACGGGCAATCGGCAACGAGGGAGAGACATGAGAATCACGGTCATCGGCGGAACGGGATTGATCGGAACGAGGCTCGTCCGCACGCTGCGAGCGAGCGGACATGATGTCGTCGCCGCCGCTCGCGCCACCGGCGTCAATTCGTACACGGGCGAAGGACTGGAGGATGCTCTGACCGGCGCGGACGTCGTCGTCGACGTCTCGAACTCCTCGTACACCGACGAGGAGGCCGCCCGCGACTTCTTCTACACCTCGACGATGAACCTGCTCACCTACGGCGAGGCCGCCGGAGTCCGCCATCACGTCGCACTCTCCGTCGTCGGCACCGACCGTCTGGCCCGTGCGGAGGGCGGTTACTTCGTGGCGAAAGAGCAGCAGGAGCGGATGATCGTCGAGTCGCGACGCCCATACTCCCTCGTGCACGCCACCCAGTTCTTCGAGTTCATCCGCAACATCACCGACCAGGCGGCGCGCAGCGGCGCCGTCCGTGTCGCGGATGTGCTCGTGCAGCCGATGGCCGCCGACGATGTCGCCGAAGCGGTCGCTCGCACGGCCGTCGGCGAACCGCTCTTCGGCATGGTGGAGTTCGGCGGTCCGGAGGTCTTCAGCCTCGAACAGATCGCCGCCCAGGATCTCCGGGCCCGGCAGGACGAGCGTGAAGTGGTCGCGGACCCTCTCGGCACCTATTTCGGAGCGCGTCTGCAGAACCGCGATCTGCTCCCCGAAGCGACCGCGACGATCGCTCCCACGAGGTACCACGAGTGGCGTATCGCGGCGACCGTCTGAAGACCAGACCGTGCGCGATGGCATCCGTCACAACGAGGGCTGCCACTCGGTCATAGCTGATGGGCACCCCTTCGGCGCCCCGGAAAGGAAGGCATGAAATGGCAAAGATCGTCGTCATCGGAGGAACCGGCCTCATCGGTTCGAAGGTCGTCGCGAAGCTGAGCGAGCACGGCCACGAGGCCGTCGCCGCCTCTCCCAACACCGGCGTCAACTCGCTCACCGGCGAAGGACTCGCCGAGGTCCTGGTCGGCGCGAACACGGTCGTCGACGTCTCCAACTCGCCGTCGTTCGAGGCCCAGGACGTCCTGAAGTTCTTCACCACCTCCACGCGCAACCTGCTGGCAGCCGAGGCGGAGGCGGGCGTGACCCACCACGTCGCGCTCACCATCGTGGGCACGAACCGCCCGCAGCACATCGACTACTTCGCCGCGAAGGTGGCGCAGGAGCAGCTCATCCGTGAGTCGGGCATCCCGTACTCCCTCGTGCACGCCACGCAGTTCTTCGAGTTCGTCGGCAGCATCGCCGATATCTCGACGGAGGGCGACACTGTGAGCCTGCCGGGCGCGCTGATCCAGCCCATCGCAGCCGAGGACGTGGCGACCGCCGTCGCGCGCGCTGCGGCGGGCGAACCGGCCGGCGACTTCGAGATCGCGGGCCCCGAGGCCATGGGCATGGACGAGTTCGCCCGGCGCGCGCTGACGTTCCGTGGCGACGCCCGCACGGTGGTCCGCGACGACACCGCTCCGTACTACGGCGCCGTGATCGAGGAGCGCACCCTCATCCCCGTCGAGGGCGCGCACATCTTCGAGACGACTCTCGAGGAATGGCTCCCGCTGAACCCGCCTCGCAAGTAGCGGAAGCGCACCGGACCACACCACGAAGCGGGCACCCAC
>NZ_JBLVOH010000060.1:0-1903 GCF_053543675.1 Microbacterium umsixpiens | reverse complement strand
GGGGCCCCGCTTCTTCGGGTTACTGGTAGGTCACCGTCGTGTCACCCTGCGGGCCTTCACGCCCGTCGGAACCGCGCGGCCAGCGCCGGGTCGACGTCGACATCGCCGAAGGATGTCGTCCACGCGCCGTCCACGGCGATCGACTGACCGCTGAGATACGGGGCCTCGTCGGAGAGCAGGAAGGCCGTCACCGCGGCCACTTCATCGGCGCGGGCGATGCGTCCCATCGGCGGCCCTTCGGCGAGTCCACGCTCTTCGGCGGCGGGGTCGGGGGCTGCGGCGATCTTCGCTTCGAGGTGCGGGGTGCGCACGCCGCCCGGCGCCACCGTGTTGGCACGGATGCCGAGTCGGCCGTAGCTCACCGCCACGCTGCGGGTCAGTGCGTCGATGCCGCCCTTGGTGAACTCGTAAGCCGCGTGGTCGGGGTGGCTGGCGCGGCCGTGGATCGAGCCGACGTTGACGATCGCCCCGGCGAGGCCCTGATCGATGAAGGCCGATACCGCGGTCGAGCAGCCCCAGATGTAACCGAAGCCGTTGATGTCGAGGATCTCGCGCACGACACTCTCGTCGAGCTCGTGCAGCGGGGTGTGCTTTGTGATGCCGGCGTTGTTCACCCAGCCGGCCAGGGGAGCCCGTGCGATCGCTGCCTCTGCGGCCCGCTGGTGGACGGCGCGCTCGGAGGCGTCACCGAGAACGACCTCGGCCACGATCCCCTCCTCGACGGTGCCCGACCCGGGAGACCGCTCCAGCCCCACGACGATCCATCCGTCGGCGGTGAGTCGCTCGGCGATGGCGCGCCCGATGCCCTTTCCGCTGCCGGTCACCACGACGCTGCGTGCGGATTCGGTCATGATGTGTCCCTCTCGGCGCTGAAGTGGGTCGGATGCACTTCCCGTTTGCTATAGCAATCACGAGCATAGCCGGGAGGATGGTCGTCAGCGCAAGCGGAACGGCGTCGAACACCACTCGATTCTCCCGATGCGGACGCTCTCCGCTCAGACGGCGACTGCGGTGACCGACGCGTGCGGGCGACGACCTTCCTGCACGCGGGTCTCGCTGTCGACGACCGCGAACCCCGCCCGTGCCAGATTCGCCGATATCCCGTCGACCGACCAGAATTGCGCGGTCGTGACGGCATGCGGGAAGGCCTCGGCATCGGCACCGTCGAAGAACCCGGCGAGCAGCATGCCCCCATCGCGAAGAGCGTGTCGCGCCTCGGCGAGGAGTGCGGGGAGCTCTCCTCGCGTCGCATGGATCAGCGAGTACCAGGCGAGGATGCCGCCCAGCGAGCCCCGCTCGACGCCGGGATCCGCGAGCGATGCGACGCGGTACGAGACGTGGGGGAACCGGATGCTAGCCGTGGTGATGAAGTCCGGCACCAGGTCGATCCCCTCCGCCTCGTGGCCTCGTTCGGCGAGGAATGCCGTCCAATGTCCCGGCCCGCAGCCGGCATCGAGGATGCGCCCTTCGACGCCGCCCGCCCACTGCCCGATCCGCTCCCGGTCGACCGCGTCCATCTGGGCGATGTCGCCCATGAGCTCGGTGTATTCGGTCGCCCGCGCGGCGTAGCTGTCGCGGATCCTTCGTTCACTCATCGATCCCCCTGTCGGTGTCGAACCTGGTCCGCCCACGGTATCCCGCACTCGAGACGTGATGTAACAGCTGTTACAGTTTCGATTGTGACGAATTCTGATGGATGGCTCGTACTGCTGGTCCAGGTGCCGGCGACGCCGTCGCGGCATCGGGTCGCGGTCTGGCGAGAGCTTCGTCAGTTCGGCGCGGTACCCGCGGGGCAGGGCACCTGGGTCGCTCCCGACGTGCCGGCGTGCGTCGCAGGAGTCGAGCGGGCTCGCGCGCTCGCCCAGCGCGGTGAGGGCGACATCCTCGTGCTGCGCACCCCGGC
>NZ_JBLVOH010000059.1:20823-25813 GCF_053543675.1 Microbacterium umsixpiens | reverse complement strand
GAACGCCGGCACGGTCGAGTTCCTGCTCGAGACGGCGGGGGAGCGCACGGGCGAGGTCGTCTTCATCGAGATGAACCCGCGCATCCAGGTGGAGCACACGGTCACCGAGGAGGTGACCCACGTCGACCTCGTGCAGAGCCAGATGCGCATCGCGTCCGGGCAGACCCTCGCCGACCTGGGCCTGCAGCAGGAGAATCTGCATCTGCGTGGCGCGGCGCTGCAGTGCCGGATCACGACGGAGGACCCGACGCAGGGCTTCCGTCCCGACACCGGGAAGATCACGACCTACCGCTCGCCCGGTGGCGCCGGCATCCGTCTCGACGGCGGAACCGTGCACCAGGGGGCACAGATCAGCCCGCACTTCGACTCCATGCTGGCGAAGCTGACCTGCCGTGGTCGCGACTTCCCCGCCGCCGTCGCCCGAGCGCGTCGCGCCCTGGCGGAATTCCGCATCCGCGGGGTCTCCACCAACATCCCCTTCCTGCAGGCACTGCTGGAAGACGACGCATTCATCGCGGGCGATGTGAGCACCTCGTTCATCGACGAGCGGCCCGA
The DNA here is from genome assembly GCF_053543675.1 of Microbacterium umsixpiens. Lineage (NCBI taxonomy): Bacteria > Bacillati > Actinomycetota > Actinomycetes > Micrococcales > Microbacteriaceae > Microbacterium > Microbacterium umsixpiens. Next base: position 25,258 of record NZ_JBLVOH010000059.1, on the reverse strand, counting down.
GCTTCTGCGCGGCCGGGTGTCGAAGGACCGTGGGACGAAGTACTTGAACTGGCTGGTCGATGTCACCGTCAACAAGCCGCACGGCGCCCACCCGGGTGTGATCGATCCCTCGTCGAAGCTGCCGACGGTCGATCTGACCGCGGAGCCGCCGGCAGGCTCTCGTCAGCGGCTCCTCGAACTCGGGCCGGAGGGCTTCGCCCGCAGCCTCCGCGAGCAGACCGCACTGGCGATCACCGACACCACCTTCCGGGATGCGCACCAGTCCCTCCTGGCGACCCGGGTCCGCACGAAGGACCTCGTCGCCGCCGCTCCCTACCTGGCGCGGCTGACTCCCGGCCTGCTGTCCGTCGAGGCCTGGGGCGGCGCGACCTACGACGTCGCCCTGCGGTTCCTGGGTGAGGACCCGTGGGAGCGGCTCGACAAGCTGCGTGCCGCATTGCCGAACGTCGCGATCCAGATGCTGCTGCGCGGCCGCAACACGGTCGGCTACACGCCCTACCCGACGGCGGTCACCGAGGCGTTCGTCGCGGAGGCGGCTGCCAGTGGCGTCGACATCTTCCGCATCTTCGACGCGCTCAACGACGTGGAGCAGATGCGACCGGCGATCGAGGCCGTCCGCAAGACGGGCACGGCTGTCGCCGAGGTGGCGCTCTGCTACACCGGCGACCTGCTCGACCCCGCAGAAGACCTCTACACGCTCGACTACTACCTGAAGCTGGCCGACCAGATCGTCGAGGCGGGCGCGCACATCATCGCGATCAAGGACATGGCGGGCCTGCTGCGCCCGGCGGCCGCGGCGAAGCTCGTCGCAGCGCTGCGTGAGCGGTTCGACCTCCCGGTGCATCTGCACACGCACGACACTCCGGGTGGTCAGCTGGCCACGCTCCTCGCAGCCAGCGCCGTCGGCGTCGATGCCGTGGATGCGGCGTCGGCACCTCTGTCCGGCACCACGAGCCAGCCGTCCCTGTCTTCGCTCGTCGCAGCTCTCGCGCACACCGAGCGGGACAGCGGGATCTCGCTCGACGGAGTGTCCGACCTCGAGCCCTACTGGGAAGCGGTGCGTCGGGCGTACGCTCCGTTCGAGTCCGGGCTTCCGGGGCCGACGGGGCGCGTCTACCACCACGAGATCCCCGGCGGTCAGCTCTCGAATCTGCGTCAGCAGGCGAAGGCTCTGGGCCTCGCGGACGACTTCGAGCTCATCGAGGACATGTACGCAGCCGCCGACCGGATCCTGGGACGCGTGCCGAAGGTGACTCCCTCCTCCAAGGTGGTCGGCGACCTGGCCCTTCACCTCGCAGCCGTGAAGGCGGATCCCGCCGACTTCGAGGCCAATCCGGAGAAGTACGACGTGCCGGATTCGGTCGTCGGCTTCATGGCGGGCGAGCTGGGCGATCTGCCCGGCGGGTGGCCGGAGCCCTTCCGGACGAAGGTTCTCGCCGGACGCTCGGTGCGGCTCGGTCTCACGGAGATCACCTCGGAGGACGAGGCAGCACTCGCCGGAACCAGCGCCGAGCGGCGGACACGACTGAACACCCTGCTGTTCCCCGGACCGACCGCGGAATTCGCGCAGCGCCGTGAGCTCTTCGGCGATCTCTCCGTGCTCGACACCAGCGACTACCTCTACGGCTTGGTCGCAGGGCAGGAGCACATGATCGAGATCGATCGGGGAGTGCAGCTCTACGTCGGTATCGAAGCGATCGGTGAAGCGGACGACAAGGGCATGCGGACCGTGATGACGACGCTCAACGGACAGCTCCGCCCCGTGTTCGTGCGCGATCGCTCGATCGTCGTCGACGCGCACGAGGTGGAGAAGGCGGACACCTCTGTTCCCGGGCAGGTCGCGGCTCCGTTCTCGGGCGTCGTGACTCTGAAGGCCGAAGTCGGCGCCGCAGTGCGGGCCGGGGAGCCGGTCGCGTCGATCGAGGCGATGAAGATGGAAGCGGCCATCACCGCGCCCGTCGACGGCGTCATCGAGCGCCATGCGATCGCCGAGACGCAGCAGGTGGATGCCGGAGATCTTTTGGTCGTGATCCGCCCCGCGCACTAACCTTGTGCGGGCGAGGCCTGCGCACCATGTGCGCATACCCGAGGCCCGCACAGGCTGGGAGCGAGATCGTGACACCGAAGAACATCACTGACCCCGACGAGAGCCCGCTGGGGGTGCTCGATGAAGCCGCGTCACTCGACACGGCCGGCATCGGCATCCTCGGTGGGACCGCGCAGGTCAGCGTGACGCTGCCCAAGGACGAGGATGACGACCTCACCGACGACGGGGTCGTCGAGGGAGAGGTGGTCGGCGACCTCGTGATCGACCCTCCCGCTGCCGTGCAGCCCGCGGTGGCGCGCGCGTCCGCGGCGAAGCCGTTGGCCTCGGGGGAGCCCGCCGTGGAGGCTACCGCCGCTCCGACCGAGCGTGCGGCCCCCGCGAAGAAGCCGAAGAAGCAGAAGGCAGCGGCGAAGACCCCGACCCCGGTCCCGGCTCCGAAGAAGGTCGAAGATCTCGGGCGTCCGGCGAGAGGGGTCGACGAGACCGCGGTCGAGAAGCCCGCGGTCGACGAGCCCGAGCCCGAGGCCGAGGTCGTCGAGTCGGCGGTCGTCCACGCCGCCGCGATCGACGAGGCCCCGGTGTCCTCGCCTCCGCTGGTCCATCCGCGTTCGGAGAACATCATCGATGCCGTGGTCATCGAAGAGCCCGACGCCACCGCGCTCGTCGCTACGCCGGACGACGACGAGCAGTCCGAAGAGGCGGCCACGGCGGAACGCTTCCTCGCCAGAGCGAAGGCCGATGCCGCACCGGCGCCCGCTGCACCGGCGCCCGCTGCGTCCGTGCCCGCCCGAGCGTCCGTCGAGAAGGAGAACAGCTCCGTGTCCACTCCCGATGAGAACAAGTCCGTCGCCTCCCAGCCCGTCCGACCCGCTCCGCGCGTCGACGTCACGCTCACGTCCAAACGTCTGGACGACCTGGGCGATGCCTCGAGGGAGTCGGCTGACCTGCTGACCGCCGACCGGCTGCTCGACCCGCACCGGCTCGCGAAGCCCGAACCGGAAGGCGCGTGGAGCCACTTCCTCTATGCCGTCTCCGGGCGGCGCATCAACATCGGAGACGGGCGCCGTGCGCGCGAGCGCAAGGCCCTGTCGGCGCGGATCGCCGCTCCGCTCGCCGGCGGAGCGCGGTTCGTCCCGGTGCTCTCGCGCAAGGGGGGAGTCGGCAAGACGACGATCACCGCGCTGCTCGGTATGGCTCTCGCCGACGCACGCGAGGATCGCGTGATCGCTGTCGACGCCAACCCCGATCGGGGCACGCTCGCGGAGCGCATCGTGCGTCCGCACCACAGCAAGTCCGTGCGCGACCTCGTCCGCATCCATGACGACGTCAAGGGATACCACGACATCTCGGCCATCGTCGCCAGGGACGCGACACGACTCGACGTGCTCGCCTCCGACTCCGACCCGCGCATCGCCGAGGCCTTCAGCGACAGCGACTACCGTGACGTCGCCGGTGTCGCCGCGCACTACTACTCTCTGGTCCTCACGGACACCGGAACCGGCATCGTCCACTCGGTGATGTCGGCGACCCTCGACCTCGCGGATCAGATCGTCATCGTCTCCGGACTCAGCGTCGACGAGGCCCGGCTGGCCTCCGAGACCCTCACCTGGCTCGAGACCAACGGCTATGCGGAGCAGGCGCGCGACGCGATCGTGGTTCTCAACCAGTCGACGCCGGGAACCCCGTTGGTGCGACTGAACGAACTCCAGGCGCACTTCGCCACCCGTGCCCGCAGCGTCGTCCGTGTCCCCTACGACCCGCAGATCGCGGGTGGAGGGACGATCGTGTTCGCGAACCTGCTCCCGGAGACCCGGATCGCCGCCCGAGAGCTGGCGGCACTGCTGGTCGAGGGCCTGCGGGCGAAGGCTGCCTGATGGCGGTTCGTGAGATCCGCATCTTCGGCGACCCGGTTCTGCGCAGCGTCTGCGCACCGATCGACGAGATCGACGACGGTGTGCGGGCACTCGTGGCGGACCTCGTCGACACCGTCGAACTCCCCGGACGTGCCGGCGTCGCCGCCCCGCAGATCGGTGTCGCGCTCCGCGCCTTCAGCTACAACATCGACGGCGACATCGGGTACGTGCTCAACCCCGTCCTCACCGAGGTGCGCGGTGAGCCGCAGCCGACGGGGGAGGGATGCCTCTCGGTTCCCGGCCTCTGGCACGATGCCCAGCGCTACCCGTGGGCGCGCGTCGAGGGCATCGACCTCGACGGCGAGACCGTGGTGCTCGAGGGCGAGGGGCTGCTCGCCCAGGCGCTGCAGCACGAGACCGATCACCTCGACGGCAAGCTGTTCCTGACGCGTCTCGAACCGGAGACCCGCAAGATCGCCATGCGCGAGGTCCGCGAGAGCGCCTGGTTCTGAACATACGAAGAAGGGCCCCGCGC
>NZ_JBLVOH010000059.1:16691-20803 GCF_053543675.1 Microbacterium umsixpiens | reverse complement strand
GGGGGCCCCTTCTTCGTGAAGATAGTCCGTCGGAGCGTCAGCCGCCGATCGCCACGTTGGTCGTGGCGACGGGCTCGTCGTAGATCGCGGCGATCTCGTCGGCGAAGTCGTTCATGATGACGTTGCGCTTGATCGAGAGTTTCGGCGTCAGGTGACCGGAAGCCTCCGTCCACTCCGAGTCGAGGATCGTGAATTTCCGGATCGACTCGGCACGCGAGACGTGGGCGTTCGCGATGTCCACCGCTCGCTGCACCTCGGCACGGACAGCCGCGTTCTTGGACGCGTCCTCGAGCGACATCTTCGCCTCGAGGCCGTTGTTCGCGAGCCACGTCGGGAGCATCTCGGGGTCGAGGGTGACGAGTGCCGAGATGAACGGACGCTGGTCGCCCACCACGACGACCTGTCCGATGATCGGGTTGGCGCGGATCGGGTCCTCGAGTGCTGCGGGAGCGACGTTCTTGCCGCCGGCGGTGACGATGATCTCCTTCTTGCGTCCGGTGATCGTGAGGAAGCCCTCGGAGTCGAAGCTGCCGATGTCACCGGTGTGGAACCAGCCGCCCTCGCTGAAGGCTTCCGCCGTCGCTTCGGGGTTGTTCCAGTACTCCTTGAACACGTTGATGCCGCGCACTTCGATCTCGCCGTCGTCGGCGAGGCGCACGCCCACACCCGGGAGCGCAGGGCCGACGGTCCCGATCTTGGACTTGTCCGCCAGGTTCACCGTCGCGGGTGCCGTCGTCTCGGTGAGACCGTATCCCTCGAGGATGACCACGCCGAGGCTGTGGAAGAAGTGACCCAGCCGCGAGCCCAGGGGAGCGGAGCCCGAGACGGCATACACGACGTTGCCGCCCATCGCCTCGCGGAGCTTGCTGTACACGAGCTTGTTGAAGAGGGCGAACTTGAGCTTCATCCCGAACGGGATCTTCTTGCCCGCCTCCAACAGCTTCGAGTGCTCGATGGCGACGTCGGCCGCGGCGCGGAAGATCTTGCCCTTGCCCCCGGCCTCGGCCTTCTGCTCGGCGGAGTTGTACACCTTCTCGAACACGCGGGGCACGGCGAGAAGGAAGGTGGGCTTGAACGACCCGAGCGCGGGCAGGAGCTGGCGCGTGTCCGGCTGGTGACCGGTGCGCACCCCGGCGTGGATGTCGAGGATCGAGATGAAGCGCGCGAACACGTGCGCCGTGGTGATGAAGAGCAGCGTGGAAGCGCCGGGGGTCTGTACGACGGCGTCGAGCGCCTTGGCCGAGTTGCGGGACAGCTCGACGAAGTTGCTGTGCGTGAGCACGCACCCCTTCGGCCGCCCGGTCGAGCCGGAGGTGTAGATGAGTGTCGCGATGTCGGAACCGACGGCGAGGGTGCGGCGTCGTTCGATCTCCGCGTCGGTCACCGAGGCGCCCTGAGCGGTCAGGGTGTCGATGGCGCCGAGGTGCAGCTGCCAGACCTCGCGGAGCAGCGGCAGGTCCCCGCGCACCTCATCGACGCGTGCGAAGTGCTCGGAGGTCTCCACGATCAGAGCGATCGCACCGGAGTCTTCGAGGATCCACTGGATCTGCGACGGCGAGCTGGTCTCGTAGATCGGCACCATCACCGCGCCGGCGTAGAAGAGCGCGAAATCCACGAGCGTCCACTCGTACGTCGTGCGTGCGAGGAAGCCGACCTTCTCGCCGGGCTGGATGCCGGCCGCGGCGAAGCCCTTCGCCAGAGCGACGACGGCCGTCTGGAAGTCGGCTGCGGAGATGTCGCGCCAGCCGTCGCCGTCGGGCACGGAGAAGAGCGCACGATCCGGAGTGGCTTCGACGCGCTTCACCAGCAGGTCGGCGACGTTCGCGTCGGGATCGGCGGGGACGATCGCGGGGACTTCAAACTGGACCACGGCAGCTCCTTCGGTACCGGTCGGGCACGGGTGTCCTTCGAGTGTAGGGCATGGAATCGGGTCGCGCCTGAGGTGAGACTCAGTCGCTCCTGAGGTCGAGAACGCGAGATCTCCGAGGCACGGGGCGCGGCGGCGCTAGACTTCACCTCGATGTTCTACTGGCTGATGAAGTACGTCGTAATCGGCCCCGTGGTCAAGGGTGTCTTCCGCCCCTGGATCGTGGGGCGGAACAACGTGCCCGCGAACGGTGCGGCGATCCTCGCGAGCAACCACCTCTCCTTCGCCGATTCCATCTTCCTGCCGCTGGTCATCGACCGGTCGATGTCCTTCCTCGCGAAGAGCGACTACTTCACCGGGCGCGGACTCAAAGGCTGGGCGACGAAGTTCTTCATGAAGGCCACCGGTCAGATCCCGATCGACCGGTCCGGCGGCAAGGCCTCGGAGGCCTCCCTGAACACGGGGCTTCAGGTGCTCGGCGGTGGCGACCTGCTCGGCATCTACCCCGAGGGCACGCGCAGCCCCGACGGCAAGCTGTACCGCGGTCGAACGGGCATCGCCCGGATGGCGCTCGAGGCGAAGGTCCCCGTGGTCCCCGTGATCATGGTCGACACCGACACGGCCATGCCGATCGGCAGGCGCCTGCCGCGCATCGTGCGCGTCGGCATCGTGATCGGGGAGCCTCTCGACTTCTCCCGGTACGCCGGCATGGAGAACGACCGCTACATCCTCCGATCGGTCACCGACGAGATCATGGTGGCCCTGCAGCGCCTCGGCGAGCAGACCTACGAGGACGTCTACGCGTCGACGGTCAAAGACCGCCTCCCGACCCGCGTCACATAGCCCTCGGCGCGCGTCTGGGCAGTACGCGCGACCACTAGGCTGGAACGCATGCTCCCGCACCACATCGAAGCCCTTGATGCATGGCGCTCGCTTCCCATCAAGCAGCAGCCGCAGTGGCCCGACGCGGACCGCGTCGCCGACGTCTCCCGTCAGATCGCAGGCCTCCCGCCGCTGGTGTTCGCGGGTGAGGTCGACAACCTCCGCGAGCGCCTCGCGCGCGCCGCCTCCGGGCAGGCGTTCCTCCTGCAAGGCGGAGACTGCGCCGAGACCTTCGCGGGAGCGACGGCCGAGCAGATCCGCAATCGCATCAAGACGGTGCTGCAGATGGCCGTGGTGCTGACTTACGGTGCGTCGATGCCGATCGTCAAGATGGGCCGCATGGCCGGTCAGTTCGCCAAGCCGCGCTCCAGCGACAACGAGACGCGTGGCGAGGTCACCCTGCCCGCGTACCGCGGCGACATCGTGAACGGCTATGACTTCACCGAGGGATCCCGCACGGCGGACCCTGCTCGTCTCCTGCAGGGGTACCACACGGCGGCATCCACGCTGAACCTGATCCGTGCGTTCACGCAGGGTGGGTTCGCCGACCTCCGCGAGGTGCACTCGTGGAACAAGGGCTTCGCGCAGAACCCGGCCAACCAGCGTTACGAGCGCATGGCGGCCGAGATCGACCGTGCGATCAAGTTCATGGAGGCGGCGGGTGCCGACTTCGATGAGCTCAAGCGAGTGGAGTTCTTCACCGGCCACGAGGGCCTGCTGATGGACTACGAGCGTCCGATGACGCGCATCGACTCGCGCACCGACACCCCGTACAACACCTCCGCGCACTTCCTCTGGATCGGCGAGCGCACGCGGGAGCTCGACGGCGCGCACGTCGACTACTTCTCCAAGATCCGCAACCCGATCGGAGTGAAGCTCGGACCGACGACGACGCCCGAGACCGCTCTCGCCCTGATCGACAAGCTCGACCCCGAGCGCGAGCCCGGTCGACTCACCTTCATCACGCGGATGGGTGCGGGCAAGATCCGCGACGCTCTGCCGCCGCTGCTCGAGGCCGTCCGTGACTCCGGGGCACAGCCGCTGTGGGTCACCGACCCGATGCACGGCAACGGCATCACCACGCCGACCGGATACAAGACCCGTCGCTTCGACGACGTCGTCGACGAGGTGCGCGGCTTCTTCGAGGCGCACCGTGCGGTCGGCACGTTCCCGGGCGGGATCCACGTCGAGCTCACCGGGGACGACGTCACCGAGTGCCTCGGCGGGTCCGAGCAGATCGACGAGGCCGCGCTGGCGACCCGCTACGAGAGCCTGTGCGACCCGCGCCTGAACCACATGCAGTCGCTCGAGCTGGCGTTCCTCGTGGCCGAGGAGCTCGAGAAGCGCTGACGCTGTAGACGAA
>NZ_JBLVOH010000059.1:11310-16654 GCF_053543675.1 Microbacterium umsixpiens | reverse complement strand
CGGCCCCCCTCTTCGTGCGTCCGGCCTCAGCCGGAGAAGCTCATCGTGAGGGTGATGGTCGTACCCTTGCGCTGGGCATCGGTCGGGCTGTACGACTCGACCTTCGTGTTCTCGTTGGCGAAGAGATCCCACACCGAGTCCGGGAGTCCGGTGCCGCTCGTGTAGGACCACTTGAAGCCGGCGTCGTTGAGCGCACGCGTCGCTTCGTCACGGGTCTTCCCGGACACATCGGGCACGTCGAACAGCGGGGGGCCCTGGGAGATGATGAGCTGCACGGTCTCGCCGGGGCGCCACGCGCCTTCGGTCGGTCGATCCGCGATCCCGATGACCCGGTCCTTTCCGATGCCGTCACTGGTCTGGTACAGGCTCTCCGGATTGACCTTCAGCCCCTTGCCCGTGAGCGCGTCCGTGGCCTGGGCGACGCTGAGGTCGCTGACATCGGGAACCGCGCCGCGCGACACCTGGATCGTCGCCGTGTCGGTCTCATGGACCGTGCAGCCCTCGGCGCAGCCGAACGCGTCTCCGCCGTCGCGCGGCGTGATGCGGACATTGATGACCTTGCCGTCGTCGAGGTCGCCGAAGTACTCCTCGTCGTCCGTGAGTTCGAGGTTGGCCGCCTGCAGCGCCGCGCGGACGTCGTCCGACGCCACGCCGGCGACCGGGGCGATGTCGTGGGATGCAGGACCCGACGACACCACGACCGTGACGGTCGTCCCCTTGTCGAGGCGGGCACCTTCTTCGGGGTCGGTCTCTATCACCGCACCGGCCTCGACATCGACGGAAGGCGCGTCCTTCTGTGTCGGAACGAACCCGGCGTCGACCAGGAGGGCCGCGGCCTCGTCGTACGTCTTGCCGGCGACACCCGGCACAGCGATCAGTGAGCCGGGGCCGGATCCGAACCACCAGCCCACACCGCCGGCGAGCACCGCCAACAGCAGCACCAGTGTCAGGAGGAACGCTCCGCGGGCCCGGCGCTTCGACGCTCGGCGTCGAAGGAGCGTCGCGTTGTCGATCTCGGCAGGGACCGGTGCAGTCGGATCCGCGATGACCATCGTCCCCGGCATCACCTTGGTGAGGTCTCCGGAGTCGGCATGGCTGTGTTGCGGAGCGGTCGCTCTCGCTGCGGTCGGGGTGACACCGAGTTCGCGCTCGATGGCACGCAGGCGCTCGAGCATCTGCTGGGCGTCGTCCGGTCGCTCGTCGGGAGACTTCTCCGTCGCCCAGAGCACGAGTTCGTCGAGCTGTTCCGGCACGGCGGGGTTGCGCACGCTCGGACGCGGCACCGACTCGGTGGCGTGCTGGAACGCGATCTGCATGGGCTGCTCGCCCTTGTAGGGCTGCTCGCCGACGAGCATCTCGTACAACATGATGCCGAGGGCATAGATGTCGCTGCGGGCGTCCGCGGTCCCGCGGGTCACCAGCTCGGGGGCGAGGTAGGCGATCGTCCCGAGCAGCTGCTGCCCGGTCGCCGTGTTCGCCGTGGTCGCTCTGGCCAGCCCGAAGTCGCCGATCTTGATGCGGCCGTCCTCCGCGAGGAGCACGTTCTCCGGCTTGACGTCGCGGTGCACGATTCCGGCGCGATGCGCGGCCGAGAGCCCGGCGAGGATCGCATCCATGATCGTGATCGTCTGCGGGATGGTGAGTCGCTTCTGCTCACGCAGCAGCTCGCGCAGCGTGATGCCGGGCAGATACTCCATCACGAGGTAGGCGAGTTCGCCGTCCTGCCCCTGATCGAAGACGTTGACGACGTGCGGATCCGCCAGCCTGGCGGCTGCGCGGGCCTCCTGGATGAAGCGGCTCTGGAACGCCGAATCGTCGCTGAGGTGGGCGTGCATGACCTTGAGCGCGATGCGCCGCTCGAGGCGGAGGTCGGTGGCGACGTAGACCGTCGCCATCCCTCCGCGAGCGATCCGAGCACGGACGCGGTAGCGACCGTCGACAAGCCGCCCGATGAGGGGGTCGGCCTGCTGATTGGTCGTCACGTCAGAATTCTATTGAGAACTGCCTGAAAGACAGGGGAGCGGCTCACCTCTCGGCCCTGCGGATTTTATGGAAGTGGTCAGCCGTGGAGGGCGAGCCAGCTGTAGGCCTGCGTCTCCCACTGCCCGTACTTGTCCGGATACGCGGAGATCTGCACGGCCTGAGCGGCGGATGTGAACGGCATGCTCTCCCACCCGGCGATGTCGAGCAGACCGCGCGTCATGTGTCCGTTCGGGTCGTTCCGCCCGCCGTAGAAGACGCGGGTGCTCCGGTCGGCGTCCATGATCTGCGCCGGCGTTCCCCAGCCGGTGCTCGGACGCTGCTGGAAGATGCCGAGGGAGTCGCGGTCACCCCAGTCGAGGTTGCGGAGACCCGATTCCACCATGCCGGTCGCGAGTGCGAGGGCGATTCCCCGATCGGGGATGCCGAGCTCTCGACCGACGCGGATGATAAGCGCGGCGTTCGCCGCCTGCTCGCTGTCGAGGGTCGCAGACCGCTGTCCGCCCACCGTGGCTGTTGCCGCTGCGGGAGGTGCGGCAGCAGGTGCCGCACGAACAGCGAGCTTCTGCCCGGGGTAGATGATCGAGGACGGGCCCAGTCCGTTCAGGGCGAACACCGTCTGCGTGGTGATGCCGTACTTCTGGGCGATCCCGTAGACGGTGTCGCCGGCGACCACCATGTGCGATGCCGTGGCGGCGGGCGTGGGCGCGGACGCCGGTGCTGCTGCCGGTGCGGCGGCGGGCGCAGCCGAGCCGGTCACCGCCAGGGCCTGTCCGGGGTAGATCACCGATGCGCGCGTGAGCCCGTTCGCAGCCAGGACCGCATCGACGGTGGTTCCGTACTTCTGCGCGATGGCGTACACGGTGTCGCCCGCGACCACCTTGTGCGAGGTGGAGGTCGCAGCAGCAGGAGCGGGAGCAGGGGCGGGAGACGCAGCGGCTGTCCGCAGCGTCAGCGTCTGGCCCGGGTAGATCACCGAGCGCCAGGAGAGATGGTTCCAGGCGAGCACGTCGACGGTGCGGAGTCCGAAACGCGAGGCGATCGATGAGACCGTGTCGCCCGGTCGCACGACATAGCTCGCTGGCGCTGCCTGTGCCGGCACCACGCGCACGGGAATGCTGCGGTGGCGCTCGATCGGAGCGAGATCGGTGGTCGTCGCGGCTGCTTCGGCCGGAGCAGCGGTGAGAGTGGCGGCGAGAGCGCCGAGCACGGCGGCGGGCACTCCGAACTGCAGGCTTCGCGTCCGACGCGTGGCGGTCTTGGTTCTCAAGGCGGGCCCCCTTTTCGAGCACTTCACGCTGACACGGATGTAAACGGAAGTCAACAGAAGTGACGCAAGTGAAGGATGTGACTGGAGAGGCGACATGCGATGCCTCTGCAGAGATGAGATAGTGGGCAACGTGTCTGAGAACGTTGCTGGAACCCCCGCCGCCGCTGATGTCGAGTGGTTGACGATGCCCGATCTCGTCGAGGTGCTCGACGAGCCCCTCGGTCGTGTCCGCCGCCTGATCGACGACCACTATCTGGTCGGGTCGCGTCGCAGCGGCACCTTCGCGGTTCCGGCGGTGTTCATCGTCGACGGGCATCCGCTCAGCTCGCTGCGGGGGACGATCATCGTGCTGCAGGATGCCGGCTTCTCCGACGATGAGCTGATCGACTGGCTCCTCACGGAGGAGGAGACCCTCGGTCGCTCGCCGATCGACGCGCTGCTGGCCGGGCACAAGAGCGCGGTCCGGCGGCTCGCGCGCACCCTCGCCTGAGACGGGTTCCGCGTCAGGCGGAGCGGACGGTGGCGGCTCGCGCCAGCTCGCGCAGCTCGCCGACTGCCGCGTTGTCGAGGCGAGCACCCGATAGGGCGCGATCCGCTTCGCGCGCATAATCGGCGATCATCGCCTCCACCCGGTCCAGTGCACCGGAGTCGGTGATGGTGGCCTGCAGGAACGACACCTGCTGCGCGGTCAGCTCCGGGTCGCCGAGCATCTCGTCGAGAAGATTCCGCGCCGACGGGTCGAGGGCCTGCCGGGTGAGGGCGATGAGTACCGTGCGCTTTCCCTCTCGAAGATCATCCCCGGCCGGCTTGCCCGTCACGGACGCGTCTCCGAAGACCCCGAGCACGTCGTCGCGGAGTTGGAAGGCCATGCCGATCGGGTGGCCGAAGCGACGCAGCGCCGCCGTCTGATCGGGCTCGGCGCCGGCGAGGGCCGCGCCCAGGACCAGCGGCTGCTCGATGCTGTACCTGGCGGACTTCAGCGACGCCACGCGCAGCGCTCGCTCGGCATGGAGTCCCCCGTCGTTGACGCTCCAGGCCGACTCCTCGGCGATGTCGAGGAACTGGCCCGTGGTCACGTCGCGGCGCATCCTGGCGTATTCGGAGCGCACGTCGCGTGCGTGTGGGAGCCCCTCGAGGGCGGACTCGAGCAGGTCGTCGCTCCAGGCGACGAGGAGATCGCCGAGGAGGATGGCCGAGGCGCGTCCGAAGGCCTCGGCGTCTCCAGACCAGCCGGCAGAGCGATGCGACGTCTCGAGGGCGCGATGGGCGGCCGGGCGCCCTCGGCGCGTGTCCGAGTTGTCGATCAGATCGTCGTGGACGAGTGCGGCCGACTGGAAGATCTCCAGCGCGGTGCAGATGTCCCAGAGGGCATCCGTCTCGGTCGCGGTGCGATCGCTGAACCGGGTGACGGCGCGCCAACCGGCGTGACAGAACCGGGCACGCAATCGCTTCCCGCCTTCGAGCGTGCCGGCAGCGGCATCGAGGAAGGAGGCGGCATCCGGGCCGTACTCCGTGGATTCCTCGCGCATACGGGTGAGGAATCGGTCGAGACGTGCGGCGACCGCACCGGGAACGGGGGAGGAAGACGGCACGACTCCCAGCATACGTAAAGCAAGGGGACGTCGAACTGCTAGCCCCCGACGCCCGGGCGCGCGTAGAATGGAACGCACGATACCCGAGGGGGACGAAATGCCACTCTCCGAACAGGAGCAGCGTCTGCTCGACGAGATGGAACGCCATCTCCTTCACAACGATGCCGACGTGGTCACCGCGCCGTCCGGCGACCGTGCACTGAGCTACCGAAATCTGGTCTACGGGGCTCTTCTCCTGCTCGCCGGAGTCGGCGGCCTCGTGGCCGGCGTCATCCTCGGCGGTGTGTGGGGCATCGTGGTCGGTGTGATCGGATTCGCGGCGATGCTCGCCGGAGTAATGGTCGCCGTCACGCCCGTGCGTCGAGCGACTCCCGCCGAGCCGCGAGAGCGTTCCGCCCCGAAGCGTCAGGATTCCGCCTCGTTCATGGACCGTATGAACGATCGCTGGGATCGGCGCCAGGACGGTCACTGACCCCCACAGATTTTCACGAAGGAAGCCCGG
>NZ_JBLVOH010000059.1:1993-11290 GCF_053543675.1 Microbacterium umsixpiens | reverse complement strand
CATCCGGGCTTCTTTCGTTAACGCGCGCCCCGCTCTGCTCCTCCACTGAGCCTCCACCTTCCTCCACCGCGGAATTCCGCGGTTTTTTGGCGCGCCCTTCGAGACGATGGCGCGATTTCTGCGGATTGGTCGTAGGTATGTGGAGGAAAGTGGAGTAAAGTGGGGCGCACCTCGAGTTGGCCGGACGGAGAGGGGGTGGTGGCCGATGCTGCTGGGTACGCACTCACCCAAGCTGGACGACAAGGGACGGGTCATCCTTCCTGCGAAGTTCCGCGAAGACCTCGGCGGCGGCATCGTCGTCACCCGAGGCCAGGAACGCTGCCTCTACGTGTTCAGCACGGCCGAGTTCGAGGCGATGCACGAGCGGATCCGTCAGGCCCCGCTCGCCAACAAGCAGGCGCGTGACTTCATGCGACTGTTCCTCTCCGGAGCGAGCGCGGAGATGCCCGACAGCCAGAACCGCATCACCATCCCCGCGCACCTGCGTCAGTACGCAGGTCTGCAGAAAGAGCTCATCGTCACCGGAGTCGGCGCACACGCCGAGATCTGGGATGCCGAGAGCTGGAACACCTACCTCGCCGCCGGCGAGGAGACCTACTCGGACCTCGAGCAGGAGGTGATTCCGGGACTCTTCTGACCACGGCTGTGATGCCCCGCCGCTCCCGCCCCGACACACTTCCCCGGTGCCGGGTCGAGAAGCGGAGGGGGATCAGAGCCGAAGGTCACCCCGAGAAAGATCATGAACCTCCGAGACATTCACACCCCCGTACTGCTCGACCGCTGCGTCGAGCTGCTCGCTCCCGCCCTCCAGGCGGACGGCGCGGTGCTCGTCGATGCCACGCTCGGCATGGGCGGCCACTCGGAGGCGCTTCTCGAGCGCTTCCCGAACATCCGCCTCGTCGGACTCGACCGCGACACCGACGCCCTGCGTATCGCGGGGGAGCGGCTCGCGCGCTTCAAAGACCGCGTGACGCTCGTGCATACGGTGTACGACGAGATCGGCCTGCACGCCCAGGGGGCCGCGGGCATCCTCTTCGACCTCGGCGTCTCCTCGCTGCAGCTGGATGAGGCCGAGCGAGGATTCGCGTACTCGAAGGATGCTCCGCTCGACATGCGTATGGATCAGACCAAGGGCGTCACGGCGGCCGACGTGATCGCGACGTACAACGAGGGCAACCTGCGGCGCATCTTCGAGCGGTACGGCGAGGAGAAGCTCGCCGGCCGTTATGCGCGCTTCATCATCGATGCCCGGCAGAAGCAGCCGATCACCCGCTCCGGCCAGCTGGTCGAGATCCTGATCGCCGCGACTCCGGCAGCCGCTCAGCGCGCCGGGCACCCGGCCAAGCGTGTGTTCCAGGCCCTGCGCATCGAGGTGAACACCGAGCTCAACGTGCTCGCCGATGCCATCCCGTCCGCGATGGATGCGCTCGGCGTCGGCGGACGCATCGTCGTGATGTCGTACCAGTCGCTCGAGGACCGCCTCGTCAAGCAGGCGTTCGCCGCTGCCGCAGCCTCGACTGCCCCGGCAGGGCTCCCCGTCGAGCTTCCCGAGCATGCTCCGAAGTTCCGCATCCTCACCAAGGGGGCAGAACTCGCCTCCGACGAAGAACGCGCGCGCAACCCGCGGGCGATACCGGTGCGGCTCCGAGCCGCCGAGAAGCTGCGGGAGAGCGCATGAGCCTGAACGCCGTCGTCCGCAAACCGGTCCAGCCGGTCGCACCCGCCCGCGAGCCGCAGCGGAGACTTCAGCCCGTCAGCTCGCCTGCCGTCCGCCGCAAGCCCAAGCTCGCCTACGCACTCGTCGCATTGGGGGGTGCGCTGGCGATCGGCGCGGCCCAGGTCGCGCTGTCGCTCGCGATCACGCAGGACTCGTTCACACTCGCCGGTCTCTCGTCCCAGCAGCGTGAGCTGAGTCTGCAGACGCACGCTCTCCAGGAGGAGCTCACCGGTCTGAGCTCGCCGCAGGTACTCGCCAACAGTGCTGCTGGGCTCGGCATGGTGGTGGCGGGATCGCCGTCGTACCTGCGTCTCAGCGATGGCGCGGTGTTCGGCACCGGGGCCGGAGCGGACTGGACGTCGACCGTGAACCCGGGCGGAGCGGGTGCGGTGAGCAACTCACTGATCGTCAAGCCCGCGCCGACGGAGACGAAGACGGCAACAGATGACGGCCCCTCGGGCGCGACGACCCCAGAACTGCCGCCGGCGATCACCGACGGACTCCCGAGCCCCACGACACGCTGAACACACACGATCGACGGAGAGACGCATGACGACACGAGCCACCCGCGGACCGCGGCGACGCACCGTCGTCGCCCTCGCCGTCATCCTGTCCGTGCTGGCGGCCTTCGTGGTGCGTCTGGTCGACATCCAGGTCGTGAGCGCCGACGAGCACGTCGCTCAGTCGCTCACCAAGATCGGCGTGGGCGACGAGATTCCGGGGCAGCGCGGATCGGTCGTCGATGCCGGTGGAACGGTTCTCGCCTCGAGCGTGCTCGTCTACGACGCGCAACTCAGCCCGCTCGTCATCAACCAGTTCGAGGAGAAGGACCCGAAGGTTCCGTGGGCGGAAGCATCCGAGAAGATCGCGGCGATCACCGGACAGACCGGCGACGAGGTCCGCGCGCTCGTCGCCGACGCTCTCGCGAAGGATTCGCAGAGCCAATACGCACCGCTCAAGAAGTCCCTCACCACCGAGCAGTACATCGAGCTGCGTGACCTGAAGCTCGCCTACCTCCACATGCAGGGGCGGGAGACGCGGGTCTACCCGAACGGCGCGGTCGCCGGAAACATCCTCGGCTTCCTCGACGGCTCGGGAACGGCGCAGGCCGGCATCGAGCAGCTGGGCGAAGAATGCCTGGCGCCGATCGATGGCGAGGAGTCCTACCGCCGCGGCGCGAACGGCGTCGTGATCCCGGGAAGCGAGCGCACGGTGGATGCCGTCGACGGTGGCTCGGTGCAGTTGACCATCAACAGTGATCTGCAGTGGTACCTGCAGCAGATGGTCGGCGAAGAGGCGCGTAAGCAGGGTGCGAAGGGCGGCACCGTCACCGTCGTCGAGGCGAAGACCGGGAAGATCCGTGCGGCGGCGGAGTGGCCGTCCCTGGACCCCAACGACCTCGACTCCTCGACGCCCGAGACGCGGTACAGCCAGATCTTCCACCGGGACTTCGAGCCGGGATCGACGTTCAAGGCGATCACCGCCGCCGCCGTCATCGAGGGCGCAGGGCTCACGCCCCTGAGCACGGTCACCGCATCGTCACGGGAGACGTTCCCCAACGGCGCCGTGATCAACGACGCGTTCAACCACCCGGCGTACAACTACACCCTCGCCGGCGGACTCATCGACTCCTCGAACGTGGCGCTGTCGAAGTTCGGCACCATGGTGAGTCCCGAGGTGCGCTACGACTACCTGGAGCGGTTCGGGGTCGGCGACAAGACGATCGACTTCCCCTCCGAGGTCGGCGGCACGCTGCACCCCGTCAGCGAATGGGACAGCCAGTCGCTCTACACGACGACCTTCGGACAGTACTACACGGTCACAGCGGCGCAGCTCGCCGGCGCGTACCAGGCGATCGCCAACGGCGGCGAGAAGATCGATCTGTCGCTGGTCGAGTCCTGCACCAAATCGGACGGCACCGTCGCCGCGCCCGACAAGCCGAAGCACGAGCAGATCATCGAGAAGCAGACCGCGGCCGAGATCACCCGGATGCTCGAGAACGTGGCCGTTCAGGGCGGGAACGCCGAGCGGATCCAGGTGCCCGGCTACCGTGTGACCAGCAAGACCGGTACCGCTCAGGTCGCAGACCCCGTCAACGGCGGCTACAAGAACGGCGTGTACTACACCAGCATGGTCGGCTTCGCGCCGGTGGACGATCCCCAGTACGTCGTCGTGGTCACCCTCGATGAGCCGACTAAGGTTGTATCGTCCGCGGCCACCGCATCCGCCTTCCAGAAGGCGATGACTCAGGTGATGAAAACGTATCGCGTGATGCCGTCCTCTGTCCCGATGGACGAGCTCCTTCCCAAGTTCGGATAGTCGGCGAGAGCCGCGCATGGAGATGAAATGATCGCCCTGACGCTCGCTGAGATCACCGCCGCAGTGAGCGGTGATCTGCGCGTGGCCGGAGAAGACACGGCCGAGACCGTCGTCGACGGCCTCGTCGACACGGACTCGCGGACGATGGTTCCCGGCTCGATCTTCGTCGCGAAGCCCGGCGCGGAGACCGACGGCCACCAGTTCGTGGGAGCCGCTGTCGCGGCCGGCGCCGTGCTGGCGATCGTGGAGCACCCGGTCGATGTGCCCGTCAGCCAGATCGTCGTCGCCGACGCCGTCGCTGCACTGGGTGAGCTGGCCAGGGAGGTCGTGGCTCGCGTGCGCGCCGGCGGCTCCCTCCGCATCATCGGGATCACCGGATCCAATGGCAAGACCACCACGAAGAACTTCCTCGCACGCATCCTCGAGGGTGAGGGCGAAACCGTCGCGCCGGTCAAGTCGTTCAACAACGAGGTCGGCGCCCCCGTCACGATGCTCCGCGTCACCGAGAACACGCGGTTCCTGGTGAGCGAGTTCGGGGCGGCGGCACCGGGCAGCATCGCGCACCTCGCCGGCCTCGTCGAGCCCGACGTGGCTGTCGTGCTCATGGTCGGCATGGCGCACGCCGGCGGATTCGGGGGGATCGAAGCCACCGCGAAGGCGAAGGCCGAACTCGTCGAAGCGGCTCGCGTTCCCGGGACCGCCGTCCTCAACTCCGATGACAGCAGGGTCGCCGCCATGCAAGGGATCGCCGAAGCGCGTGGTCTGCAGGTCGTCGGCTTCGGACAAGGGTCGAGCGCCGATGTCCGCGCGCACGACATCTCCGTCTCCGCCTCCGGCACATCCTGCACCGTCGAGGTCGGCGGCGACCGCCTGACCCTTCGTCTGCGGGTCCTCGGTGCGCATCACGTGTCCAACGCGCTGGCAGCCATCGCCGCAGCGCTCGTCGTCGGCGTCACGCCCGCAGACGCGGTCGCGCGTCTGGAGACGGTGGAGATCGCCGAGCGGTGGCGCATGCAGCCGCTGGGCAGCGACCGCGTGCGGATCATCAACGACGCCTACAACGCCAGCCCCGACTCGATGTCCGCGGCGTTGCGGACTCTCGCGCAGATCACCGGGCCGGAGGAGCGCACCGTCGCCGTCCTCGGCGCGATGACCGAGCTCGGAGAGAGCGCAGGGGAGGAGCATGACCGGATCGGTCTGCTCGCCGTCCGACTCAACATCCAACGCATCGTCGTCGTCGGCCCCGAGGCGCGGCGGCTCTACCTCGCTGCTGTCGGCGAGGGCTCCTGGGACAGTGAGGCCATCCACCTGGCCGACCAGGACGCAGCCTTCGAGTACCTGCGCACCGAGCTCCGCGACGGTGACCGCGTACTCGTGAAGTCATCCAATTCCGTGGGCCTCCGGCATCTCGGCGATCGTCTGGGAGAATTGTTCTCGTGAGGTCTCTCATCATGTCGGCGGCGATCTCGCTCGCCTTCACCCTGTTCCTGACTCCTGTCTTCCTCCGACTCTTCCGGAAGTGGGGCTGGGGGCAGGTCATCCGCACCCCGGAGTCGGTGCACAATCCGAGCCACGAGGCGAAGCGCGGCACGCCCACAATGGGCGGTGTCATCTTCATCGTCGGATCCATCGTCGGTTACTTCACCGGCGTGCTGGTGAGCGGTGAGGTGCCCGCACTCTCGGCGATCCTGGTGATCTGGCTGATGGTCGGCTTCGGCGCCGTCGGCTTCATCGACGACTACATGAAGGTCCGCAGCCAGCGCAGCCTCGGCCTGTCCGGCTGGCGCAAGGTGATCGGCCAGTTGCTCGTCATCGTCCCCTTCGGCATCGTCGCTCTGAACTTCCCGAACAAATGGGGGCAGATGCCGGCGAGCCCCGCGATCTCGCTCTTCCGCGACATCACCTGGTTGAACCTCTTCGCCTTCGGCGTCGTGCTCGGCTGGATCCTCTACCTCGTGTGGATCTCGATCATCGGCGTCGCGACCTCGAACAGTGTGAACCTGACGGACGGTCTCGACGGTCTCGCCGCCGGGGCCGGAGTCATCGTCGTCGGCGCCTACAGCGTGATCGCGTTCTGGCAGTTCAAGCAGCCCTGCATCGGCGGCGATCCCGACGCCCTCGGCGGTTGCTACGAGGTGCGCGACCCGTTCAACCTGGCCATCATCGCGGCATCGGTCGCCGCCAGCCTCATCGGGTTCCTCTGGTGGAACGCACCCAAGGCGAAGGTCTTCATGGGTGACGTCGGCTCGATGGCGATCGGCGGCGTGATCACCGCGATGGCGATCCTCACCCGCACCGAGCTTCTCCTGCTGGTGATCGCCGGCGTGTTCGTCCTGTCCTCCGGCTCGGTCATCCTGCAGCGCGCCTACTTCAAGATCACACGAGGCAAGCGGCTGTTCCTGATGAGTCCCTTCCATCACCACCTCGAGATGCGCGGCTGGTCCGAGGTCACGATCGTGGTGCGCATGTGGATCATCGCCGGACTCCTTGCGGTCTCGGCGGTCGGCCTCTTCTACGTCGAGTGGCTCACCCGTGTCGACTGATCGCCTGAGCGGACTCACGAGCTGGAACGCCGATTGGCGTGATCTCCGCGTCGCCGTGCTCGGCTTGTCGATGACGGGCTTCTCGGTGGCCGACACTCTCGCAGAGCTCGGTGCGGAGGTGCTCGTCCTCAGCGAGTCCGCAGAAGAGGAGTATGCGCGTCTGCTCCCGGTGATCGG
Source organism: Microbacterium umsixpiens (assembly GCF_053543675.1). Taxonomy (NCBI): domain Bacteria; kingdom Bacillati; phylum Actinomycetota; class Actinomycetes; order Micrococcales; family Microbacteriaceae; genus Microbacterium; species Microbacterium umsixpiens. The sequence goes on along the minus strand of NZ_JBLVOH010000059.1, from coordinate 4,534 downwards.
TGCCGCGCTCGAGCTCGGCCCCCTGGCCGAGGTGCCGGCCGCACTGGTGGACTTCGCGCCCGAGGTGGTCATCGCCTCGCCCGGCTTCTCCCCATCGCACTCCGTGATCCGCTGGGCGCAGGCGTCGGGAATCGCGATCTGGGGCGATGTCGAACTCGCCTGGCGTGTCCGTGACAAGGTGGTCCGCGCCGACGGTACGCCGGCTGATTGGGTGCTCATCACGGGGACCAACGGCAAGACGACCACGACGCAACTCACGGCCTCGCTGCTGGTCGAGGGTGGCCTTCGTGCGGCGCCCTGCGGCAACATCGGCGTACCCGTCCTCGACGCGGTGCGGGATCCCGCCGGCTTCGACGTGCTCGTGGTCGAGCTCTCCAGCCACCAGCTCTGGTACCTCGGCCAGTCGCGGCCCGAGGGCGAGCTCTTCCCCTACGCGGCCGTGTGCCTCAACCTCGCCGACGACCACCTGGTGTGGCACGGCAGCGCCCAGGCATATCGCGACGCGAAGGCCGTGGTCTACCGCAACACCCGCGTCGCCTGCGTCTACAACAAGGCCGATGAGGCGACCCGGCTCATGGTCGAAGAGGCCGAGGTCGTCGAAGGAGCCCGCGCGATCGGTTTCGATCTCGGCATCCCCGGACCGAGCGACCTCGGCATCGTGGAGGGTCTCATCGTCGACCGCGCCTTCCTCGACGACCGCGCACGTAGCGCTCTCGAGCTGACGACCATCGCGGCCCTGGACGAGGCCGGGCTCGCGGCTCCGCACATCGTCCAGAACATCCTCGCCGCCAGTGCTCTGGCGCGGTCACTGGGAGTCCAACCGGAGGCGATCCACACGGCGCTGCAGAATTTCCGGCTGGACGCGCACCGCATCCAGGTCATCGCGCGGCATGCGGGCGTCACCTGGGTTGACGACTCCAAGGCCACCAATCCGCACGCCGCGGCGTCGTCGCTGCGGGCCTACCCCGGCGCGGTGTGGATCGTCGGGGGTGACTTGAAGGGCGTCGACATCGCCGATCTGGTCGCCGATGTCGGTGCGACGGCTCGAGCGGCAGTCGTGATCGGGGTCGAGCGGGCCTCCGTGGTCGCGGCATTCCGGCGACACGCGCCGTCGGTACCGGTGTTCGAGGTCGATGCTGGCGAGACTGGACAGGTCATGAACCGTGTCGTGGAGATCGCGTCGGGGATCGTCGAAGGCGAGGGCACAGTCCTGCTGGCCCCGGCGGCGGCATCGTTCGATCAGTTCTCGAGCTACGCGGATCGAGGTCACCGTTTCGCCGAGGCGGTGCGTGACTGGATAGACCGGGGGAGCGCCGATGACGCAGGTGTCCCGCCCTCCGCGCTCTGAGTCCGGCGGACTCGCCGCCAGGGTGTCGCTCGGACGCCGGTTCACGCCGGTGTCGACCGAGTTCCTCCTCATCGCGTCGACCGCCCTGCTGCTGACACTCTTCGGCCTGGTCATGGTGCTCTCCGCGACCAGCGCGCCCGCGGTCGCGAGCGGAGCCGATCCGATGGGCGGCGTCCTCCGCCAGGGCGTGTTCGCGCTCCTCGGAGTCCCGCTGATGTTCCTGATCAGCCGTCTACCCGTCGCGTTCCTGAAGAAGATGGCGTGGCCCGCGCTGTTCGGCGCCGTCGCCCTGCAGCTGCTCGTGTTCACCCCCCTGGGGATCGAAGACGGCGGAAACCGGAACTGGATCGACATCGGCGGCTTCACGCTGCAGCCCTCCGAGTTCCTGAAGCTCGCACTGGCTCTGTGGATCGCCGCGGTGCTGCTGCGCAAGCAGGCCATGCTCGGCACCTGGCACCACGTCTTCATCCCCGTGATCCCGGTCGGGGCGCTGGCGATCGGTACCGTGCTCGCCGGCAAGGACCTCGGCACCGCGATGGTGCTGGTGCTCATCCTGCTGGGCTGCCTCTTCTTCTCGGGCGTCAAGCTTCGCCTGTTCATCATCCCGGTGGTGATCGGCATCGGCGCGGTCCTCGCCTACGCGCTGTCGAGCCAGGACCGGATGCGGCGCATCACGGCGACCTGCGACAACATGGCGCTGTACGAGAGCGACTGCTACCAGTCCATCCACGGCATCTGGGGGATGGCATCGGGCGGGATATTCGGGCTCGGACTCGGCAACTCCCAGGAGAAGTACGGCTGGCTGCCCGCCGCCGGCAACGACTTCATCTTCGCGATCGTCGGGGAAGAGCTCGGGCTGATCGGCTGCATCGTCGTTCTGGCGCTGTTCACGTTCTTCACGGTCGGTGCCTTCCACGTGATCCGGAAGACGCCGGATCCCTTCATCCGCGTCGCGGCCGGCGGAATCACGGTGTGGATCGTCGGTCAGGCCGTGCTCAACATCGGCGTCGTCATCGGTGTGTTCCCGGTGATGGGAGTCCCGCTCCCGTTCATGTCTCAGGGAGGCACGGCACTGCTCGCCGTGCTGATCGCGTGTGGGGTGCTGCTCGCCTTCGCGCGCACCATTCCCGTGGTCGAGAAGCCCTCAGCCGAGCGGGGTAGGGTCACCAGGTGACCTCGTACCTCCTCGCCGG
>NZ_JBLVOH010000059.1:0-1973 GCF_053543675.1 Microbacterium umsixpiens | reverse complement strand
CCGCCGGCCATGTGAACCCCCTGCTCGCCGTCGCCGACGCACTTCGTGAACGCGACGCCGATGCCACCGTGCTCGTGCTCGGTACGGCCGAGGGGCTCGAGTCCCGGCTGGTGCCCGCTCGAGGCTACGAACTGCTCGTCGTCGACAAGGTCCCGTTCCCGCGTCGTCCGAATCGCCAGGCTGCGGTCTTCCCGATGCGGTTCCGCCGCGCCATCGCTCAGGTGCGCGCGCACATCCGCCGACACGGCGTCGATGTCGTCGTCGGATTCGGGGGCTACGCATCCGCACCCGCCTACGTGGCTGCGCGGCGCGAGGGCGTGCCGTTCGTGGTGCACGAGGCCAACGCCAAGCCCGGTCTCGCCAACGTGCTCGGGGCCCGCCGTGCCGCGGCCGTGGGCGTGGCGTTCGAGGGCACGCCGCTCCGGGGTAGCGAGACGGTCGGGATGCCGCTGCGCCAGGAGGTCATCACGCTCGATCGTGCGGCGACGCGCGCGGAGGCCGCGGAGTACTTCGGTCTCGACCCGGATCGCCCGGTGCTGCTCGCGTTCGGCGGCTCGCTCGGTGCTCAGCGCCTCAACGAGGCCCTCGCGGACTCCTGGCGCGATGTCCTCGCAGCCGGGTGGCAGCTGCTGCATGTGACGGGTGAGCGCAGCGATCTCGCCGATCCGGGCGTCGAGGGCTACGCGCTGCGGCGCTACGTCGACCGCATGGATCTGGCCTTCGCGCTGGCGGACCTGATCGTGTCGCGGTCCGGCTCGGCGACGGTCAGCGAGATCAGTGCGCTGGGCATCCCCGCCCTCTACGTGCCGTACTCGGTCGGCAACGGCGAGCAGCGCCTGAACGCGGCGTCTGCGGTGGCGGCAGGAGCGGCCGAGCTTCTCGACGACGCGACTTTCGACGGCGACGCCGTACGGCGGATCGTCCTGCCGATCCTGGGAGACAGGGACAGGCTCGACCGGATGGCCGCCGCGGCCGAGACGGCGGGCACCCGCAACGGCACCGAGAACGTGATCGGGTTGATCGACCGCGCATTGGACGCGGTCTGACACGGTCGTCGACACCGAAGAAAAGTAGACTGAAGCGGACATGATCAGACCCGACCTCTCCCTCCCCATTCCCGAGACGATCACCGCTGCGCACTTCATCGGCATCGGCGGTTCCGGCATGAGCGGCCTCGCGAAGATGTTCCTCGACGCGGGTATCCGCGTCTCCGGCAGCGACCGGGCGGACAGCGATAATCTGCGCGCCCTGGCGGACGCGGGGGCGACGGTGCACGTCGGCCACGACGCCGCCCACCTCGGTGATGCCGACACCGTCGTGCACACGGGCGCGATCTGGCCCGAGAACCCCGAGTTCGTGACGGCGAAGGCTCGCGGCCTGCACGTGATCCACCGGTCGCAGGCACTGCATTGGCTGATCGGTTCGCGGCGGCTGGTCTCGGTCGCCGGTGCCCACGGGAAGACCACCTCGACCGGGATGATCGTCACGGCGCTGCGTGAGCTGGGCGCCGACCCGCACTTCGTCAACGGAGGCGTCATCGAGCAGCTCGGCACCTCGAGTGCCACGGGCACGGGCGACCTGTTCGTGGTCGAGGCCGACGAGTCCGACGGCACTTTCCTGCTCTACGACACCGCGGTCGCGCTCATCACCAACGTCGATCCCGACCACCTCGACCACTACGGCTCGGAAGAGGCATTCCACGACGCTTTCGTGCGGTTCGCCGACGCGGCCACCGAAGCCGTCGTCATCTCGAGCGACGACGCCGGTGCACTCCGCGTCGGTGCAGGGCTGTCCCACCCGAACGTGCTCACGTTCGGCCAGGCGGAGAACGCCGACGTGCGCGTCACCGACATCGTCGCGGCCGGACCGGTCGCCGCGACCATCAGCCAAGGGGATGAGCAGGCGCGCATGCAGCTCGCGGTCCCGGGCGTGCACAACGCGATCAACGCGGCCGGAGTCGTCGCGGTGCTCCG
>NZ_JBLVOH010000058.1:0-2465 GCF_053543675.1 Microbacterium umsixpiens | reverse complement strand
ATCTACGGCACCAGCGGCGCCGGCAAGAGCGCCGCGCTGCGCACCCTCGCGGTGTCGGCCGGCATCACGCCGCGCGGCGGCCCCGTGCACGTGTACGGGCTCGACTTCGGCTCCGGCGCGCTGCGGATGCTGGAACCGCTGCCGCACGTGGGCTCGGTCATCTCGGGCGACGACGCCGAGCGCGTGGCCCGGCTGTTCGCGACGCTGCGCAGCGAGCTCGATCGTCGTGGTGACGCCTACTCCGCGGTGGGCGCGGCGACCCTGACCGAGTACCGCGCGCTGTCCGGCAAGTCCGACGAGCCGCGCATCGTGGTGCTCATCGACGGCTTCGCGGCGTTCCGCAACGACTACGAGGCCGTGATCGGTCGCTCCGACACCTACAACGCCCTGCAGGAGGTGCTCTCCGACGGACGAGCGGTCGGCATCCATGTGGTGCTGTCGGCCGACCGTTTCCAGAGCATCCCGAGCGCGCTGAACGCGATGATCCAGCGCCGCGTGGTGCTGCGCATGTCCGACACCGACGCGTACAACATCCTCAACGTCCCCAAGGACGTGCTGAACCCGGAGTCGGTGCCCGGACGCGCGATCGTCGGCGAGAACGAGGCGCAGATCGCGATCGTCGGGGGCACGCGCAGCATGAAGGAGCAGTCCCTCGCGATCGAGCGGATGGCGGCATCCATGTCGCGCCGTGGTGTGCCGGATGCTCCGCCGGTGCGGGCGCTCCCGCTGAGCTACCGCATCGACGAGGTCCCCGCTCTCCTCGGCGACCAGCTGGTCGTCGGACTCTCCGACGCCGACCTCGGTCCGTTCGGGATCGAGCCGACCGGCACGTTCGTGATCGCCGGCCCTCCCGCGAGCGGGAAGAGCAATGCGCTCGCGGCGATCACCCAGCAGATGCTGCGGGCACGGCCGGGCACGCCCACGCTGTACCTCGGGTCGTCGCGCTCGCCGGTGAAGAACGCGGTGGCGTGGACGGCTTCGGCGGCCGACGGCATCAGCGGCACGGCGGCCGTCGCCGAGATCGTCGAGAAGGCCGAAGCCGGTCTCAAGCCGGTCGTGGCCGTCGAGGGCGTGGCGGAGTTCGCGTCGTCTCTGCTGGAGATGCCGCTGTCCGACCTGGTCAAGCGGGCCGGTCGCGGCGAGCTGCTGCTGCTGTTCACGGGCGACACGAGCGAGTGGACGAGCAACTTCGGTCTGCTCGGCGAGATCAAGCAGTCGCGCCGCGGGGTGGTGCTCCAGCCCGAGACGATCGACGGCGAGCTCGTGCTCAAGGCTCCGCTGCCGCGGATCGGTCGGGGCGAGTTCCCGGTGGGTCGTGCGGTGCTCGCGCAGCGCGGCAAGGTGGTGCGCGTGCAGTTCCCGCTCGTCATCCCCGAGACCGTCTGAGCGCACATCCGAGACCGATGGGGACTTCTCCCCATTTGCAGACCAGAACCGCTTCGTTAGTCTCGAAGCACAAGAACTCTCCGGCACCCGCCGGGGCGACCGGAAGGTAACACCATGACGAACCTCAAAGTCAGCTACGCCGACATGAAGGATGCTGCTGGCCGTCTCCGCACGGGCCAGCAGGACATCGAAACGCAGCTGAAGAACCTCCGCGCATACGTCTCGCAGCTCGTCTCGGGCGGCTTCGTGACCACGTCCGCCTCTGGTGCGTTCGACGCGTCCTACGCGCAGTTCAACCAGGGCGCGACCGCGACCATCGCCGGTATCGAGGGCATGGCTCGCTTCCTCGACGTCGCAGCCCAGTCGCTGCAGTCGACCGACGAGCAGCTGGCCGCGCAGATCCGCCAGTAATCGCCGCACACCACACGAGGGGATGCCGACCTCGGCATCCCCTCGTGTGCGCCTGCACGACCTTCATCCACTCCGGGGGGAACGATGAGCGACCTCACGCTCGAGAGCAGTCTGCTGGACGCGTCGCGTTCATCGATCAGCGCCGCCATCCAGACGTTCGCGAACGCCGACCGGTTCGGCGATGACGTCGCCGGGCTCACGGGTCACAGCGGGCTCTCCGGCAAGGTGCAGGACTTCGCCGGCAACTGGGATCGCAAGCGCGGCCAGCTGCAGAAGAGCCTGGAAGGCATCCGCGACACCCTGCAGGCGATCGCCGACACCTTCGGTGACCTCGACCGCAACATGGCCCAGAGCGTCACCGACGGGATGAAGCACGTCGAGCGGCCACAGGGCGGCCCGGCTGAGACGCCTCCCACCGTCGGCGGCGGTCCGGATGGGGCCACTGAGCCGACTCCCGGACCTGCTCCCGGCCCCTCGCCGGCTCCTGCGCCGGCCCCCGGCCCTGCGCCCGAACCGATTCCTGGGCCGTTGCCGTCTCTTCCCGAGCCCGGCATTGGTGGCGGTCCTGCGCCGGTGCTGCCGTCGCTTCCGGATCCGATTCCCGGGCCGTTGCCGTCTCTTCCCGAGCCCGGCATTGGTGGCGGTCCTGCGCCGGTGCTGCCGTCGCT
>NZ_JBLVOH010000057.1:6364-14716 GCF_053543675.1 Microbacterium umsixpiens | reverse complement strand
GACCCACCGCGGCGGCTCGCCGTCGAACGGGTCGACGCGGATGAGAGCGAGTGTCGGAGCATCCGCTTCGAGCAGCCGCACCAGGAACGCGGTGAACCAGTCGTCGAACGAGTGCCCGAGCGGCAGGAACCACATCAGCCAGTCGAGGCGCAGGTGATACGGCGCGAACTGCCGCGGCATCCGTCGCACGTCCCCGGGCTTGCCCCGGAACTCGTACTCCCGCCACTCGACGCCCTCCTCATCGGCTGACCCCTCGACGACGATCTCGATGCGTTCCTTCGTGACCGTGCCGAAGGCGCCGTAGGCGTTGGCGAGCTGCCAGCGGTTGAAGCTCGCGTTCATGAGCTGCCGCCGCGCGAACAGGTTGCGCATCGCCGGCGCGCTCACCACGACGTACAGCAGCCCGACGCCCGAGGTGATGATCACCCAGAAGAGCGGGAGGCCGGAGAGGACCCACGGCGCGTCGGTCGGCGGCGCGACCTCGGCCGCCCCCACCCCCGGCAGCCCGATCACCGAGAAGGCGATGACCATCGTCGCCCAGTTCAGCCACGCGAAGTTCCCCGTGAGCACCAGCCAGGCCTGCGTCAGGATCACGATGGATGCCGCGACCGCGCCCACGATCTGCGGCACCGGGCCATCCACCCACAGCGACAGCAACGGCGCGAACAGGAAGAACGGCACCACGAGCTGCGCGAAGTGGTTGCCCACCACCTCGCCACGGTGGAACCAGCGCGGCAGCAGATGCGCCTGCCGACTGAGCGGACCCGGCATCGGCTGTGTCTCGTGGTGATACATGAGGGCCGTCAGATCACGCCACTCACGGCCGCCGCGGATCTTGATCATCCCGGCACCGAACTCCAGCCGGAAGACCAGCCACCAGAACAGCACGATCACGACCGTGGGCGGCGGCTGATCGTTCGAGCCGAGGAAAGCCGCGAGGAACCCGGCCTCCAGCAGCAGCATCTCCCAGCCGAACGAGTAGAAGGTCTGCCCGATGCTGACGATCGACATGTAGCCGAGCCACAGCGCAAGGAAGCACAGCATCGGCACCCACGGCGGACCCCACTGCGGAATGCCCACGACGAGCACGGCCGCGACCACGATCCCCGCCACACACAGCGCGACGAGCCGGCTGTCGGAGTAGCGGATGCGCGAGAACAGGGTCGGATGCAGCATCCTCCGCCGCTCCGCCTTCTGGCCGACCCACTCGAGGAGGGCCGGCGCCGGGAGCAGACCGTGCTCACCGAGCAGCGGTCGGAACTGGTTCAGGCTCGACAGGAACGCGACGAGGTACAGCGCCGCGATGCCCCGCTGCAGCACCTCGCGCGCGAACCCGAAGTCGACCGCCGCGAACCCGTCCACGGCCACAGGCTACGCCCGGGATCGTGGACGGATTAGGGGGTTGCGCACGAAACCCCCTCACGCAATGAAGGAGATCTCACCCGACGAAGGAGCCCCTGCGCGAACAGGGCCTTCGAAGGGTGAGATCTCCTTCGTATCGCGTGCCGACTCCGAGCGGATGCTGCGCCTCAGAGCCGGTCTGAGCTCAGGTCAGCTGGTGACGGTCCAGTCGAACTGGTCGCCGTACTCCTCGAGCCATGCGTCGACGGCATCCGCTTCCTTGCCCTCGCCGTACTCGTTGACCACGAGGTCTTCGAGTGCACCGTACTGCTCGTCGTCGAGCTTGATCTGCTCGATCAGCTCAGCGGCCTCGGGGAACTCCTCGGCGAAGCCCTTGGTGCCCAGGAAGTGCAGGCCCTCGGCCTTGCCCATGGCGCCCTTGGGGTCTTCGAGGTCCTTCACGGGGAAGGCGTCGTTGGCCCAGAACGGTCGCCACAGCGTGACGACGATGTCCTCCTGCTTGTCGGTCGCGGTCTTCAGCTCGGTGAGCATGGCCGCGGTCGACGAGGTGACGAGCTCGTACTCGCTGTCGAGTCCGTACTCGGGCATCATCTTCTGGGTCTGGGCGGTGAGGCCGGCACCCGGCTCGATCCCGTAGATCTTGCCGTCGAAGTCGGCCGCCTTGCCCTTGAGGTCCTCGATCGAGGTGAGCTCCGAGTACTCCGGCACCGCGAGGGTGAGCTTGGCGTTCTCGTAGTACTTGCCCAGGTCTTCGATGTCGTCGCCGTACTTCTCCATGTACTCGGCGTGCGTGAGCTCGGGCCAGGCCGACGGGTACATGTCGACGTCACCCTGCGCGAGACCGGTGTACAGCGGGCCCGCCTCGGTGAGCGTCTTCATCTCGACCGTGTAGCCGATCTTCTCGAGCTGGTCCTGCAGCAGGTACGCGGTGCTCAGGCCGTCGGTCCACGAGGGCAGGAAGCCCAGGGTGATCGTGCCCTTGTCGTCGGAGCTGCCGTCGCCGCCGCCCGTGCCGCCGGCGCCGTCGCTGCTGCAACCCGCGAGGGTGAGCGCCGCTGCGGCGCCGAGGGCGGTGATCGCGAGGATCTTCTTCTTCATGTGATTTCTCTCTCTCGGTTCCGTATGGGTGTTGTTCCGTAGGGGTGAAAACTCAGTGCACGAGTGCCGGGTCGGCATCCTGCGCCGAGGGCGCCTCGGCTGCGGGGGTGGATGCTGCTCCACCACCGCCGCCGTGCGGCTTGCGGCGCCGCTCGATCATGCCGAGCAGCGACGAGCGGTTCTCGCCCGGGGCGCCCAGTGCGGCGGTGACCCGATCGAGGAAGACGGCGATCAGCACGACGCCGAGACCGGCCTCGACACCCTTGGGGATGTTGATCGTCGAGATCGCCTCGACCACCATCTTCCCGAGGCCGTCGGCACCCGCCATTCCGGCGATGACCGCCATCGACAGGGCGAGCATGATGACCTGGTTGACGCCGGCCATGATGGTCGGCATCGCGAGCGGGAGCTGGATGCCGCGCAGGATCTGCCCCGGCTTGGCGCCGAACGCGTGCCCGGCTTCGACGGTCTCGGAGTCGACGCCGCGGATGCCGAGCTCGGTCAGTCGCACGCCCGGGGGCAGCGCGAAGATCACGGTGGCGACGAGTCCGGGGACCACGCCGATGCCGAAGAAGACGATCGCCGGGATCAGGTACACGAACGCCGGCATGGTCTGCATGAAGTCGAGCACCGGCTTCAGCACGGCCCGCACGGTCGAGTTGCGCGCCGACCAGATGCCGAGCGGCACCGCGATCAGCACGGCGATGATGGCGGCGACGAGCACGAGCGCGAGGGTCTGCATGGCCGGAACCCAGAGGTCCATCCCGACGATCAGCCCGAACGACACGATGGTTCCGATGGCGAGCTGCCACGAACGCACGATCCAGGCGATGAGCGCGGCGATCACGATGATGACCGCGAAACTCGGCGTGAGCAGGATGCTCGTGAGCCCCTCGACGAGGAAGCTCATCACGAACGAGATGACGTCGAGCAGACCGTCGAGGTTGTCCTTGATCCAGTCGACGCCGGATTCGATCCAAGTCCCTACGGGGATGCGGAAGCCGTCCATCAGCGCACCTCCTCGGTGGTCGGGGCATCGGCCGGGTCGGCGGTCCACCCGTCATCGAGCACCGCATCGATCTCTGCCTGCGGCATCGGCATCATCGGCAGGGTGATCTCCTCGGTCGCGCCGGGGCCGGGGCCCAGGGCGGCGAGCAGCGTCACACGCGGGATCACACCGGCCAGACGCCCCTCGGCGTCCGTCACGGCCAGCGGCAGCGGGGACTCGACGGCGGGCACGAACAGGTTCATCAGCACCTCGTCCTCGCGCACGCTCTGCGGCACGGGCTTGATGATGGAGTCGAGGGTGGTGGCGCCCTGGCGCACGAGCTTGACCGCGTCGCGGTCGGTCACGACACCCACGAGCTGGCGGTCACGGCCGACGACGTAGGTCGCCGACATGTAGGCGTCGCGCATCTGGCGGAGCGCGGTGCGCGGGCCGGCGGTGTGCGGCACGACGGGGCGCGGGCGCTCCATCACGTTCGCGGCGGTGAGCACACGGGCGCGGTCGACGTCCTGCACGAACTGCTCGACGTAGTCGTTGGCCGGGTCCATCAGGATGTCCTCGGGCGTGCCGATCTGCACGATGCGGCCGTCGCGCATCACGGCGATCCGATCACCGAGGAACATGGCCTCGTTGAGGTCGTGCGTGATGAACACGATCGTCTTCTGGAGCTTCTGCTGCAGCTCGAGCAGCTGCTCCTGCATCTCGCGGCGGATCAGCGGGTCGAGCGCGCTGAACGCCTCGTCCATGAGCAGGATGTCGCTGTCGGCGGCGAGCGCACGGGCGATGCCGACGCGCTGCTGCATTCCGCCGGAGAGCTCGGAGGGGAGCTTCTCGCCCTGACCTTCGAGGCCGACCAGCGAGAGGATCTCCTCCGCCTTGGCCAGGCGTTCGGCCTTCGGGGTGCCTTTGAGCTCGAGCGGGTAGGCGACGTTCGCGGCGACCGTGCGGTGCGGCAGCAGAGCGAAGTGCTGGAAGACCATCGAAATGCGGTCGCGACGGATCTCGCGGAGCCTCGAGGCGGGGATTCCGGTGATCGGGTCGCCGTTCACCGTGACGGTGCCCGACGTGACGTCATGCAGCCCGTTGAGCATGCGGATGATGGTGGACTTGCCCGATCCGGACAGGCCCATGATGACGAAGATCTCACCGCGGTTCACGGTGAAGCTGGCGTCGATGACCGCCGCGGTCCCCGCATCGGCGACGGCCGTGCGACTCTCTCCGGCCTTCAGGCGGCGGACGGCGGTGCTCGGATTCTTACCGAAAACCTTGTATAGATTGCGCGCTTCGAGAGCGATTTCGGACACGTTTCCCCCGCGGCTCGCCTTCGGGTGGCTGAGCCTGCTTCGGTTACGCCCGGGTGAGGCTCTCGGGGCCGTTCGACATGATCGCTGTGGCGGCACAGACGGCGGATTTCGGATCCGCCGCGATAGAGCATCGACCGTACGCCCACGCCTCTTCGCAGCACAGCTCATCGAAAGAAGGACGTGACCGCGGACTGGTCTTCGGACCGTCAGGCCCGCATTCCAACGTAACGAAATGGCCGATCAGGGGCAAATCCTGGGTCGGCCGGCAGTGCGAATTTCAGCGGCTGACCGGGGGATTGCACGGGTGTTCAATATTCCGGTCCGAGACCGATTCGGGGTCAGGATCGGCGCTCTTCGGGGGTACGGATGCTGCGCGTCACGGTGAACTTCGGGGTGCGCGACAGCTGTTCCGTGTGGCCGATCAGACGGGTGAGTTCGGCCCGGTAACCGAGCGAGGAGTTGTACACCGTGAAGAGTTCTCCGCCGGGTCGGAGCACACGCGCGGCGGCCTCGAACAGACGGGTCGCGGCGCCCGTGTGCACACTCGTTCCGAGGTGGAAAGGCGGGTTCAGGAGCACGACGTCGACACTCGCGTCCGCGATCTCCGAGGCCGCATCGTCGTGCATGACCGTGATGCGGTCGGCGACTCCGTTCGCGGCCGCTGTCGCGCGAGCCGAAGCCACTGCCGCGGCCGACCGATCGGTCGCGATGACCTGCGCCTCGGGGTGGGCGAGTGCATACGAGACAGCGAGCGCGCCGGTGCCGCAGCCGAGGTCGAGCACGCGGGATACGGATCCTCCAACCCGGGAGCCGAGCGCCTCGAGCAACACCCGGGTGCCGATGTCGAGGCGGGCGCCGGCGAACGCCCCGCCGTGCGCGACCAGAGTCAGCCCGTCGTGCTGCGCGGTCACCGGAAACGGCGGATCGGCGGACACCGGACGCGGGGCGGAGGCCACGATCAGCCGGGACTTCCGCTCGGCGCGCTGGGGCTGCACGTGCGCGAAGCTACGCCCGAGCACCTCGTTCTGCGCGAGCGTCATGTGCTTCACTCGGCCGCCGGCGACGAGCACCACACCGGATGCCACCCAGCGGGCCACGGCATCCGCGATCTCCTCGAGCTCCGCGAGCGACTTCGGCAGCTGCAGCAGCACGAGCCGTGCGCCGGAGAGCAGCTCGGCATCGAGCTCATGCGCCACGAAGCCGGCGAGCCCGAGATCCTCGGCGTTGCGCTCCAGGGCACGGCGGCCGGTCGCGAGGTCTTGATGCACGCGGATGCCGTGCCGCCCGGCATCCGTCAGAGCCAGCGTGATCGCGCCGTATTCGTCACCGATCACGACGGTTTCGGAGCCCGGGATGTCGAGGGAGAGCGCCCGCTCGACGAGCAGCAGATCGGTCGCGTCATGGGCCTGGAGGTTGTCCGCCTCGACGTCGGGCCACCGGCGCAGGCGACTGTAGGGGAACTCCGGCACCAGCCCACTGTACGCGGGCGTCCGCCCGCACACGCCCGGGGTTGACACCGGACAGGTTCCATGGTTACTTAGTCGAGTAAGTAACCCACTAACCCACCGGAGGACTCGTGATCGAAGAAGGCAAGCCGCTCTTCCTCCAGATCGCCGAGCAGATCGAGGACTCGATCGTCGACGGCTCACTCGCCGAGGAGGCACAGGCTCCTTCGACGAACGAGCTCGCCGCGTTCTACCGGATCAACCCCGCAACCGCTGCGAAGGGAGTCGCCATGCTCACCGACAAGGGAGTGCTCTACAAGCGCCGAGGCATCGGCATGTTCGTCGCCGACGGAGCGAGGGAAGTCCTCCTCGGCGAGCGCCGCGCGCTGTTCGCCGACCGCTACATCGATCCACTCCTCGCCGAGGCCCGCACCCTGGGTCTCGGCGCCGAAGACCTCGCGGCACTGCTCCGGCAGCGCGCCGCACTCACCACCGACACAGAAGGGAAGAACCCCGCATGACCGCCGTCATCGAGGTGCAGAACCTCAACAAGCGCTACAAGGAGAAGCGAGCGCTCGACAACGTCTCGCTCAGCATCGAAGGCAACGCCATCTACGGCCTTCTCGGTCGCAACGGCGCCGGCAAGACCACCCTCATGTCGATCCTCACCGCCCAGAACTTCGAGTCCTCGGGCTCGGTCCGGGTGTTCGGCGAGCACCCGTACGAGAACGCGCACGTGCTCGGCCGGATCTGCTTCGTCCGGGAGAGCCAGAAGTACCCGGACGACGCCTACCCGAAGCACGCGTTCAAGGCTGCGAGCCTGTTCTTCCCCCACTGGGATCAGGCGTTCGCCGACGAGCTCATCGCGGAGTTCCAGCTGCCGATGAAGCAGACGATCAAGAAGCTCTCCCGCGGCCAGCTCTCCGCGGTGGGCGTGATCATCGGACTCGCCTCGCGCGCCGAGATCACCTTCTTCGACGAGCCCTACCTCGGACTCGACGCGGTCGCCCGACAGATCTTCTACGACCGACTGGTCGAGGACTACGCCGAACACCCGCGCACGATCATCCTGTCGTCGCACCTGATCGACGAGGTCTCCAACCTCATCGAGAAGGTCATCGTGATCGACAACGGCCAGATCATCCTGAACGAAGACACGGATGCCGTCCGCGAACGCGCCGTCACCATCGTGGGCGAGGCCGCCAAGGTCGACGCCTGGGTCGCGGGCCGAGAGGTGCTCCACCGCGAGGCTCTCGGGCGCGTGGCATCCGTCACCGTGCTCGGCCGTCTCAGTGCAGAGGAGCGGGCCGAGGTCACGGCATCCGGTCTGGATCTCGCTCCGGTCTCGCTGCAGCAGCTCGTCGTCCGTCTCACCCAGAAGGCGGAGGCCCACTCCGCCACGAATGACTCCGGCGCGAAAGAGGAGGTCCGCTGATGCGACGCACAGTCAACGTCATCCGCCTGCAGCTGATCAACAAGGGCACCTTCGTCTGGTACCCGCTGATCATCCTCGCCGCAGCGGTGGTGATCTCGGTCCTCATCTACGCGATGATCCCGGTCGACACCCCGAAGTACGGCGGCGGCGGTCAGGCGCCGCTCTGGTACTTCTTCGCCATCGGGATGTCGGCGATGACGCTCACCTTCCCGTTCTCGCAGGCGATGAGCATCACCCGCAGGGAGTTCTTCTTCGGCACGCTGCTCACCGCGATACTCGGCAGCGCGATCATGGGGGTGCTGTTCCTCATCGGAGGCGGCATCGAGGTGGCCACCGACGGATACGGCATCAACGGCTACGTCTTCTACCTGCCGTGGCTGTGGGATGCGGGTCCGGGCGGCGCCTTCGTGGTCTACTTCACCCTCGCGCTGTTCTTCTTCGTGCTCGGCTTCACCGGCGCGACGATCTACAAGAGCTGGGGACAGCTGGTGCTCATCATCGTGAGCATCGCGCTCTCCCTGGTGCTGCTCGGCCTGGTGTTCCTGGTGACGCGGCTCGACCTCTGGTCGCACGTCGGCGCGGGGATCATGGACCTCGGCGCGCTCGGTCTCGCACTCTGGGGCCTCCTCGCCACCGCGGTGCTCACGGGCGTCTCGTTCCTCGCCTTCCGGAGGACCATCCCGTAAGCGCACCTCCGCCCGC
>NZ_JBLVOH010000057.1:3884-6344 GCF_053543675.1 Microbacterium umsixpiens | reverse complement strand
CGTCGCGTCTGCGCGCTACCGGTACCCAGCCGAGGAAGCAACCCGCTCGTCGGCCGCGCACCGGGCGCATACGCTCGCGGAATCACCGGCACCACGCCCCACCCGCACGCGCCGAAAGAGAGGATGCCGTGACGCAGAGCCAGCCTCGATTCCGCGCACGCCGCGCAGGCATCGCACACGCCCTCCGCGAAGCCGTCCTCCCCGCACGCCTGCTGCTCGTCGCGAAGACGATGCTCGCGGTCGGTCTCGCCTGGCTGATCGCTCCGCACATGCCGGGGGTCACCGACGAGTACCCCTACTACGCCCCGCTCGGGGCACTGTTGAGCATGTACCCCACGCTGATGGGGTCGGCGAAGTCGAGCTTCCAGACGCTGCTCGGGCTCGCCGCCGGCATCGGCCTCGCCACGGTGGTGGTGCTCACGGTGGGGCCCACGTGGTGGACCATCCCGCTCGTCGTGGGTGTGGGAGTGCTCGTCTCCGGAACGGGCTGGTTCGGTGCCGGACGCGAATACATCCCGATGGCCGCGATGTTCGTGCTGATCATCGGCGGACAGAACGCCGACGAGTACTCCCTCGGATACCTCACGCAGACCGCGGTCGGGATCGTCATCGGCCTCGTGGTCAACGTCCTGATCGCGCCCGCACCGCTCACCGGAGTGGCGGCGGCGCGCCTGGGGGCCTTCCGCGAGCAGCTGGCCCGGCATCTCGACGACATCGGATCGGCGGTCTCCGAGTCCTGGCCGCCGGAGCACGAGCAGTGGGCCGACGACGCGGCCTCCCTCGCCGACACCGCAGGTGAGTTGCGGGCAGCGCTCGCGGAGGCCGACGAGAGCCGACGGGGCAATCCCCGGGCGAAGGGCCACCGATCGCGGATGCAGCAGAGCCACGAGGAGCTCGCGGCACTCGACCGGATCGCGCACCTCATCCGCGACATCTCGGACGAGATCGCCGACACCATCTGGGACCGGCCGGCCGGCATCGCTCTCGACCCCGCACTGCCCGAGCCGCTGTCCGCCGCGTGTCACGCCGTGGCGGAGGTGATCGCGCGCGGCGACGCCTCGACCCCGGAAGACCATCGCATCCGCGGCGAGGCCGCCCGTGCGACGCGGCTCCTCCTCGAGACGGTCGACAGCCGCACCGTCGATGTGCGTCGTTCGATGGGCCCCGGGGTGCTCACCGCGATGCACCTGCGCCGCATCCTGATTCTCAGTGGAAGCCCGGCGACGGACGACTGATCCCGGACAGCGTCAGATGGTGTCGTCGGCGGCGATCACGTCCACCTGCCAGTAGCGGCCGTCGGGGTCGGCACTGTCGTGCGCGTCATCGGCGGCGCTCAGCACATCGTTGATCTTCACCATCGCGTCGTCGAACTCGGACTCGGTCAACCGGATCGTCCTCTGGGTGAAGGCGGCGTGCACCTCGGTCGTGCGTCCGGCGACGTACTCGGGGGTCCAGGCGGTCACCCGGCGCATCAGATCGTGATGGTCCTCCACCAGCGCGGCGATCACCGCGGTCCCGAGCTCCTCGTCGGCCACGGGGCTGTCCGGGCCGCCCACGTTGAGGGGACCCTTGTGCCCGGTCCAGACACGATCACGCCGGTCGCGGGCCTGCTCGGGCGCCTCTTCGATGAGACCGGCATCGGCGAGTGCGCGCAGGTGGAAGCTCGCGCTGTTGGCCGGCACCCCGAGCTCGGCGGCGATGTCCGCCGCTCGCAGGAAGTCTCGCCGCGAGAACAGGCGGATCATCTGTCGACGCAGCGGGTGGGAGTAGGCCTTGAGCATGGCCGAGGTCATCCAGACGGGATCGTCGCCCTTGCTCTCGCTGGTGTCGGCTGCCATGCCCTGATCCTACCCGCACCCAAAATTGCGCAATAGAACTTGCGCAATTGTTCTTGCGCAATTACTCTCGACGCATGACCACCCTCACCGAGTCGCATCGCCTGTGGCACAACGGCCGCTACCTCACCTGGTTGCTGAGCGACACGAGCAAGGGCCTCGCGGCCGCGCTCTTCGGGTTCGCGATCCCGCTGCTCGCGCTCATCGTGACGAACGATCCCGCACAGGCCGGCATCATCGGCGCCGCCGGAATGGTCGCCCGCCTGCTCATGACCCTCGCCGGCGGGGTTCTCGCCGACCGTCACCGCCGCATCGCGCTGATGCTGCTCGGATCGCTCATCGGCATCGTGCTGGCGGGGGCCTTCACCCTGCTCGCCCTCGGTGACGCGATGACCTTCGGTTCGCTGCTGGTGATCGACATCCTCCTCGCCGCCCGCAGCGGACTCTTCGACGTCGCCGGCGAGAGCGCGATCAAGGAGATCGTCCCCGACGACGCGATGGGTCGCGCGCAGGCCGCGAACCAGGGTCGCGATGCCGCCCTCCAGCTCGCGGGCGGCCCGCTCGGCGGCCTGCTCCTCGGCATCGGCGGCTGGGCGGTCGGCGTCGTCATGACCCTCTGCCACGC
>NZ_JBLVOH010000057.1:0-3864 GCF_053543675.1 Microbacterium umsixpiens | reverse complement strand
ACACCGGAGCAGCCGGCGAAAACGGAGACGACCCGGACGACGCGCGGCGTGTCGTGGCAGAACACGCCGTCGCCGCGACGGATGACCTGGGTTTCGGCACCTCTGCGTCGGCCGCCCCCGCGAAGCGGAACGCCTGGGCGGAGCTGCGAGAGGCGTTCGCCTGGCTGCTCTCCCGGCCCGACCTCGGCGGCGTCCTGCTCATCACCACGGTCGTGAACCTCGGGTTCAACGCCGCGATCACCACCGTCATCTACTCGCTGCAGCAGGACGGCCACTCCGAGCTCCTGATCGGCACGCTGAGCGCATCGATCGGGGCGGTGATGCTCGTCGGCGCCGTGTGCGCCCCCCTGCTCGTCCCCCGCATCAAGGCCGGGATCCTGACGATCGCCGGGCTCTCGGTCGCGACCGTCGGGGTGATGGCGCTCACGATGGTCACGACACCCTGGGCGATCGCCGTCGTGCTCGGCGCCTCGGTGCTGCTGGTGCCCGCGCTCAACGCCGGGATGATGGGCTACTTCATGGTGGCGACGCCGACGCACCTGCTCGGCCGTGCCAACAGCGCCGCGGGAGTGCTCGGCATGGGGGCGATGCCGCTCGCGCCCCTCATCGCCGGCTTCGGTCTCGCCTGGATCGGGCGGGAGTGGACGCTGCTGCTCTGCGCCGCGCTGTGCCTGGCATCCGTGGCTCTGGCCGTCGGCAATCGGGCACTGCGCGCGCTGCCGGTCGAGTCGCGGTGGGCCGCGCATGCGAAGGAGTTCGAGTCGGCCTGACCCGCTCCCGGAAGAGGTGCCGCGCTAGAGGGCGCCGGTCAGCGCCGCGACGCCGGCGAGCACCGAGACCAGTGCGAGCACCAGGGCGATCGCGATGAGGACGGCGTGCACCTTGAGGAACGCGGTGGCCTTGCCGTTCTCGTCGCGCGCACGCGGATCGTGGGCGACGCGCTTGTAGAACTGCGGCCAGACGACGGCGTTGAAGGCGGCGTTGAGGAAGAGCACGACGGAGAGGGCGATCACCCCTCAACGCTATCGAGGTCCGCCCCCACGCCCGACCGCCGGACGAGCGTGGAATTCTTGGATGAAGTCATGTATCAGAAACCTCTTGCCGTGCTCCTGGTAGGTGTGATCACAATGGGCTTCATGATCGACGGTGCACCCGGCGCCGCTCTCGATCCTGCCTCGGACGACGGGCGCGCACGCTGGGAGCGCGCCGCGGATCTGTTCGACGCATGGCGCGAGGGCGATGGCCGCGCGATGGACGAGCTCGTACGACTGATGACCCCCGTGCTCTGGCATGTGGTGCGCGCGTACGGGCTCGAACGCACGCTCGCGGAAGACGTGGTGCAGACCACCTGGCTGCAGCTCGTGCGCGGCCACGGCTCGATCAGCGACCCGCGGGCCGTGTCGGCCTGGCTCACGACCACCGCCCGGCGCGAGGCCTGGAAGGTCGCCAAGGCGCACGGCAAGATCGACACGACCGTCGACGACGACCTCGACGCCCTCCTTCCCGAGCAGGCGTCGGCCGAGGAGCACGCGACGCTCGGCGACGAGAACCGACGGCTGTGGACGGCCGTGCGCCGCCTCAACGAACGGTGCCAGAAGCTCCTGCGCGTGATCGCCTTCGAAGACCGGCCCGACTATGCGCGCATCGCGAGCGACCTCGCGATGCCCATCGGAAGCATCGGCCCGACGCGCAATCGCTGCCTGGCCAAGCTCCGTGCACTGCTGGACGCACCGCCGACCGCCCAGGCGGGGGGATTCGCATGAGCGCTCACGAGGACGCCGAGATGTTCGCACGCCTCCGCACGCTCTGGAGCGACGTCGACCCCGTGCCCGCCGGTCTGATCGACCGCATGGTCGCCGCCGTGGCCGCCGACGGGCTGAACCGCGAGTACGCGCTGCTCACCCTCGTGGAGGCGCAGCTCGGCGCCGTGCGGGGTGAGGCGGATGCGCTCACCCTGCAGTTCAGCGACGGCACCACCAGCATCCTGCTGCACGTGACGCGCACCGCATCCGGTCGCCGCCGCGTCGACGGCTGGGTCGACACCGGTGCCGCAGAGGTCTTCCTGACACAGGGCGAGAAGACGATCTCGGCCGCGCCGGAGGAGACAGGACGCTTCGCGTTCGACGAGGTGCCGCCCGGTCTCACGCGCGTGCGCCTGACGACGGCGATCGGGGACGAGACGCGCACGCTCGCGACCCCGCAGTTCGAGCTGTGACCGCGGGCGCCGCCCGTCGATGAAGCCGCGGGGCGACCCGCACCGAGAGGATGACGATGGAGCAGCCCAAGGGATGGACCTGGCAGGACCGCGCGGAAGGATCGATCCGCCGGGGAACGGCCCTCGACCCGAGCACGGAACCGGTGGACGGCATCCGCGCCTTTCCGACGGCGTACCTGCCGGAGCGACTGCTGGTCACCCGAGCCCTCGGCGACGAGGAAGCCTACGACCAGGAGGTACGGACGCTGCGCGATGCGGCGGACACCTTCGGGTGGCAGCTCGAGGAAGAACGCGGAGCGCGCCGGATCGGCGACGGCGAGCTGGTTCCGGGCGTCGCCGGGTTCCAGCGCCTGCTGTTGACGACCCCCGTCGAGCCGGTGGGCGGCGAGGCCCCGTTCTCGCCCGACGCCTGGCGGGTGCTCCAGCGTGCCCGGCGCATGTCGCACTCGCCCATGCCGCGCACGAGCCTGGACCACGTGCTGTCCATCGATCCGGTCGGGCTCAACCCGTTCACCCGGACCAATCCCTTCACGCGGACCAACCCGTTCACCCGGACCAACCCGGTGCGCGGTGAGGGCGCCGCGGGCAGCGACGACTACCTCGAGCCCGGGAGGGGTGCGCGACAGCCGGTGACCTGGCTGGGCCCTGCTCCCGTGCGCGCACCGGCGCCGAAGCGCGGGCGGCGACCCGTCGTCGCGGTGCTCGACACGGGGTGCGGTGCGCACGCCTGGCTTCCCGACGACATCGTCACCCGCCATGTCGACCTCGACGGGGTCCCTGTGGGCCTCACGGACGACGCCGACCCGGAACGCTACCCCGACCTGTACGGACAGCTCGACGGCGCGATCGACGCGGTCGCCGGCCACGGCACCTTCATCGCGGGGCTCGTGCGACAGGCGGCTCCGGATGCCGACATCCTCTCCATCCGCGTGGCGGGCGCACTGGGCGTGGTCGACGAGAGCACCCTGCTCGACACGCTCGCGCAGGTCGTCACGCTGCTGATCCGGCACCGCGAGGACCCGACGACGGGCTTCCCGATCGACGTGCTGAACCTGTCCCTGAGCTACTACCACGAGACTCCGGTCGACAAGATGTTCAGCCTCACGCTGCACCAGCTGCTGGCCAAGGCCCGCGAGCTCGGCTGCGTGGTCGTGTGCTCGGCGGGCAACGACGCCATCGATCGGCCCTCGTTCCCGGCATCGCTGTGGCCGTGGCCGGACTCGGACAACGGCATCCCGCACGACGACGGCACCCCGCTCGTGTCGGTCGGGGCGCTCAACCCCTCGGCGCAGTCGGTCGCCCTCTTCTCGAACGTCGGCCCGTGGGTGCAGACCTACGCCCCGGGCGCCGCCGTGGTGAGCACCTCGCCCGGCTTCGTCGGAGGCTCTCAGGCGGCGACTCGCGCAGACGTCGACGGCCTCCGCCGCGAGACGATCGACCCCGACGACTATCGAGGCGGATTCGCGATCTGGAGCGGCACGTCGTTCGCGGCCCCCTACGTCGCCGGACGCATCGCCGCGCAGCTCGGCACCGTGCCGGTCGGCGGTGCGGCCCCGAAGGCCGCGAAGAAGGCCATCGCCGCCGTGCTGAAGTCCCTGCCGACACCCGTCGACCCGACCTGACCACCCCCGAGCCGGGCCCCCCCCCCC
>NZ_JBLVOH010000056.1:6093-8825 GCF_053543675.1 Microbacterium umsixpiens | reverse complement strand
CGCACCGAGCTCGGCGGGAGCGCCCTTCGCCGGGCCGCTCAACCGGCAGTCGACGAACTCGACGGTTCCGGAACCACGCGCCTTCATCCCGTCGATTCCGGTGATCGTGCAGCGCACGAAGCTGACGGGAACAGTGACCGGGGTCTGGATGAGCACCTGATCTTTCGGGAGCGCGAAGGTGCTGTCCTCGATCGTCGTCGGCCGCGACGATCGGGCCGACCGCTGCCCGATGGCGAGCAGCCCGGCCGTGCAGCCGCGGACCTGGGCACCGTCGGCGTTGATCGTCATGGTCGCCTGCGGGTCGAAGGTCGACCGTCCGATCACGCGCACGTTCTCCAGCGTCAGATCGCTGATCTTCGTGCCGGCGACGAACCACGAGCAGACGTGGTCGCGCACCGTGATGCGCTTGGCGGAGGTACCCCACTGCGCACCGGAGTTGGCGATGTCCATGAGCCCCGAGTTGCCGATGAAGGTGAGGTCGTGCTCGTACTGACCGTGGGTGGTGAACGGGTTGCCGCCCTGATCGTCGCCGTCACCATGGCAGTTCTCGACGAGGCAGTAGGCACTGGCGGTCAGGTCGTTGAGGTGCCGCGCGTTCGACGACGTGCAGTCGCTCACCCGCCCGTAGAGGCAGTAGATCTGCTGTGTGAGGTACCCCGCGCCGCCGTAGAACACCGTGGGCGGGTTCTCGACCGAGCAGCGTTCGGTCGTGAAGTGGGTGTTCCACCGCCGCATCACGACGGGCCACCAGGTGCGACTGGCGTGCACATCGGCGACATCGCATCCGATCGCGTACTCGAAGGCGATCGGGTGCGAGCCGGTCAGCTCGCGGGCGTCGGGGAACGAGCCGTCGGTGGGTCCGTCGAAGGGTCCGGCGCCGAGGAACCGCATGTTCGAGATGCGCACGCCTTCGACCGGGGCCATCTGCCGCCAGGTGAGCGTGCGGCCCTTGTCCAGCGGCCAGCCATTGAGGTAATTGATCCGGATGTGCTGCCCATCGATCTGCTGCGTCACCTGGACGAACCGCTGGATCTCGCGCTCATCGGCGCCGCCCCCGGCGACCGTGTCGCACTGCACCGCCCACCAGGTGTCGACCGGGAACTTCGCCGCATCGGGGACGGCGACCGCATCCGTCAGCTCAGGCCAGGCCTCGGCCAGCTGATGCTCGACGACGACGTCTCGGGACACCCCGGTGAAGAACATCACGGCGCCGAACGGGTTGTCGTGGGTGTTCGGCTCGATGCCCTCCGTCGCGATGACGTGCCCGCCGAAGTCGATCTCGATGTGGGAGCGCGTGAACCGATGCCGCCGCTGGAACAGCAGATCCGTGTGCGCTTCGATCCGTGCGACGCGGGGATCATTCACCATCGCGGCGAGCGCATCGTCGGCCGCCTTCTCGGACCCCGTGATGCCGAAGACCCGGAAGTCGACGGTGCCGTCATGCTGCAGCAGCCAGGTGGTGCCGCGCTTGCCGGCGATCACCGTGCCGCCGTTGGGCTTGATCTTCGCCGCGTCGGACCCGACATACACGAGCAGCCCCGCGTCGCCCGCTGTCCGGTAGCCGGCGACGATGGCCACCTCGCCGGCCCGCGCACGGAGGCGGGCCAGGTCGGCGACGGTCTCCGCCCTGGTGATGTCTTTCGCTCCCATGGTGACGGGGGCGGCCTGCGCGGGTGTCGCGACAGCGAGGGAGCCCGCAGCGCCGAGCGCTAC
This sequence comes from Microbacterium umsixpiens, assembly GCF_053543675.1. Taxonomy (NCBI): domain Bacteria; kingdom Bacillati; phylum Actinomycetota; class Actinomycetes; order Micrococcales; family Microbacteriaceae; genus Microbacterium; species Microbacterium umsixpiens. The sequence goes on along the minus strand of NZ_JBLVOH010000056.1, from coordinate 7,112 downwards.
CGCGCCGAGTCCGGCCATGAGGGCGCGGCGTCCAGTGGAACGCACGGTGTCTTGCGTGGCGGGGGTCACGGGCGATGTCGCGGGTGCGGGGGAATCCGCCACGGTGGTCAGTCGGTCGGTCATGACAACTCCTTCGTCATCGGGTGGTTCGGGCGGGAACCGCGCCCGTCACGGCACCCTGGGCCTGCCAGAGCACTGCAGCCTCGGCACGTCGCCGACGCTCGAGCACCGGGTCGGCCACGGGAATCGCGGCCATGAGGCCGCGCGTGTACTCGTGCTGCGGAGCGGCGAACAGGGCGTCGCGCGCGCCGATCTCCACGATCCGCCCCTGCTGCATCACGGCCACCGTCGACGACATGTACCGGATAACGGCGAGGTCGTGACTGATGAAGAGGTACGTCAGCCCCAGCTCGGCCTGGAGTTCCCGCAGCAGATTGAGCACCTGCGCCTGGATCGACACGTCGAGCGCCGACACCGACTCGTCGAGCACGAGGAATTCGGGCTCCAGCACGAGCGAGCGCGCGATCGACACGCGCTGGCATTGGCCGCCCGACATCGAGCGCGGCAGCCGGTGGGTGAACTCCTCGTCCAGCCGCACCCGATGCATGGCCTCGCGCACCTTCTCGGCGCGGGTCGCGCGGTTGCCGATGCCGTGTGCGAGCAGTGGCGCCTCGATGATCTGGGCCACGGTCTGCCGCCGGTTCAGCGCGGAGAACGGATCCTGGAACACCATCTGCATCCGCCGCCGCAGGTTCCGCAGCTCCTCACCGCGCATCTCATGCGGACGATGCCCGTCGAACACCACGGCTCCGGCATCGATTCCGCCGAGCGCGAGCACGGCTTTCGACACGGTCGACTTGCCCGAGCCCGACTCGCCCACGAGCCCCACGGTCTCACCGCGGCGGATCTGGAACGACACGTCGTCGACCGCGGTCACCCGTCGACCGGAGCCGAGGGTGAACACCTTGGAGACGCTTTGCACATCGACCAGCACGTCTCCCGACTCCCGAGCGCGGGCG
>NZ_JBLVOH010000056.1:3431-6050 GCF_053543675.1 Microbacterium umsixpiens | reverse complement strand
GACCGCGCTGATCGAGCCCGCCTCGACGACCGGCTCGGTGCCGCGTTCGAGAACCTCGGCGGCGGTACGGATCGGCTCGTGCACATCGATCGTGAGGTCGACCACGGCTCCGAGCAGCGCCTTCGTGTACGGATGCTCCGGCTCGGCGTAGAGAGTGTCGACCGGAGCCTCCTCGATCACCCGCCCGTGCCGCATCACGTGGATGCGCTCGCAGAAGCCGGCGGCGACGCCGAGGTCGTGCGTGATGAGCACCACAGCGGTGCCGTGCTCATCGGCCAAGCGGTCGAGCAGGTCGATGATGCGCGACTGAGTCGTGACGTCGAGCGCAGTGGTCGGTTCGTCGGCGATCAGGACGGCCGGCCGAGACGACATGGCCATCGCGATCATCACGCGCTGCCGCATGCCACCGGAGAATTCATGCGGGTACTGGGCAAGACGCTCCTCGGGGAGCGGCACACCGACCTCGGTCAGCAGCTCTACGGCCCTGGCCCGCGCCGCATCCTTCGGCACCCGATCGTGCAGCCGGATCGCCTCGACGAGCTGGTGCCCGATCGTGCGCACGGGGTTGAGCGACGACATCGGGTCCTGGTAGACCATGGCGATCTCGCCGCCGCGCACCCTCGTCATCTCGCGCTTGCTCAGAGTGAGCAACTCGCGATCGCGCAGTCGGATGCTACCGCCGAGCGTCGCGCCGTCGTTGAGGCGCATGATCGAGAGCGCCGTGAGCGACTTTCCCGAGCCGGACTCGCCGACCAGCCCGATCCGCTCGCCGGGGCGCACCGCGAACGAGATGCCCTTGACCGGCATGGCGTCGCCGTAGGAGACGGTGAGGTCCTGCACCTGAAGGACGGGCGTGGCATCGGTCATCGTCCCTTCCCCTTCCGATCGCCGCCGAACTGATCGGCGAGCACGTTGAGCAGCCAGATGGTGACGAAGATGAACAGCGCAGGGAACAGCACGTACCCGATCGACTGGTACATCTTCTGGTAGCCCTGCTGCACGAGGGTCCCCCAGGTGGCTTCGGGCGGCGCGATGCCGAGGCCGACGAAGCTCATCGACGCCTCGAGGAGGATCGCGTTCGCGGCGTTGATGGCCGCCTGCACCACGATCGGCCCGCGGGCATTCGGCAGCACCTCGGCGAACAGCAGTCGGCTGCGCTTCGAGCCGAAGGCGACGGCGGCCGTGAAGTAGTCCTCCTGCAGCTCACTGAGCACCGAGGAGCGCACCAGGCGCGCGGTGGTGGGGGTGAGCAGGATGCCGATGATCACGGCCAGTTTGACCGGATCGGCGCCGAACGCCGAGATGAAGACGAGCGCGAACAGGATCTGCGGGATCGCCATGACCGTGTCGGCCAGACGCATCAGGATCTCGTCCCACACACCGCGGGCGAACGCGGCCGCCATCCCCCACGCGATGCCGAGCACCATGGCGACCAGGGTCGCACCACCGGCGATGAAGATCGTCAGCTGTCCGCCGTACAGCACGCGGCTGAACAGGTCGCGCCCGAGCTCGTCGGTGCCGAACAGGTGCCCGGCTGACGGACCGGCGAACCGGTCGGGCGATTGCGCCGAGGGATCGTAGGGCGCGATCACCGGTGCGAGCACGCAGGCCAGCACGATCACGCCGAGGAGGGCGAGCGGAATCCACGACGCGACCGCGAGACGGCGACGCGGGCGGGCCGAGCGCAGAGCGAGGGTGAGGGTGTCAGCCACGGCTGCTCCTAGCACGAAGACGCGGGTCGAGCACACCGTAGAGGAGGTCGACGATGAGCGTGGTGAGGATGAACATCGCGGAGATCAGAAGCACGACCGACTGCAGCACCGCGTAGTCGCGCTTGAAGACCGCGTCGATCGCGAGCGAGCCGAGCCCCGGCACGCCGAACACGTACTCCACGATCACGACGCCGCCGAGGGTGTACCCGACGATGAGACCGAGCATCGTGAGACCGGGGATCAGCGCATTGCGCAGCGCGTGCCCGATCACGACACCACTGGCCGACTGCCCCTTGCCGCGAGCGGTGCGGATGTAGGGAGCGTCGAGCACCTCGACCATCGACGCTCGCAGGAACCGCATGAGCAGTGGCGCAGCGGCGAAAGCGAGCGTGAAGGCGGGGAGGATCATCCGCACGAGGTTGTCTGCGGGGTCCTCCCCGAACGGCGTGTAGCCGCGTGCGGGGAGGACCTTGAGCTGCACGGCGAAGACCACGATCAGCACGATGCCGATCAGGAACTGCGGCAACGCCATGCCGGCGGTCGAGATGGCGGTGAGGGCGCGGTCGACCACGCCGAGTGGGCGCAGCGACGCGATCACGGCGGCTGGAGTCGCGATGATGACAGCGAGCACGATGCCGATCAGCGTGAGCTCGAGCGTGGCCGGGAGTCGCTGCGCGATGAGCTCCGACACCGAGTACTGGTTGAAGTACGACTGACCGAAGTCGCCGGTGAAGACGCCGCCGATCCAGCGCAGGTACTGCTCGATGATCGGAGCGTCGAGGCCGGCCTCCTCGCGCAGGCGCTGGAGCATCTCGGCATCCACACCCGGGGTCGAGCCGAGGCGCGTGATGACGGGGTCGCCCGGCAGCAGCCGCAGGACGACGAACACGAGAAGCGAGGTGGGGGG
>NZ_JBLVOH010000056.1:0-3370 GCF_053543675.1 Microbacterium umsixpiens | reverse complement strand
CACCCGCCGAAGGATGGACAGAGCCACGTCAGCCCTTGAGCTGAGCGTTCTCGAGGTGCAGCTGTCCGCCGCCCTCGACCCACACGCCGTCGACCTTCGTGCTCGTCGCCGTGACGACCGTCGACTGCAGCGGCACGATCAGCGGGACCTGCTCGTTGACGATCGTCTGCACCGTGCCCCACTTCTCGGCTCGGGCGGCCTCGTCCGGCTCGGCCACGGCATCCGCGAACGCGGTCTGGAAGTCGGGGTCGACCCAGTTGCACTCGCAACGGCCTTCGAGATAGAAGTTCAGCGAATAGGCCGGCTCCGGCGGCGTCGACTGGAAGTTCGGCACGATGTAACCGGGGAAGCTCTTGCCCGCCGGGTAGAACGAGTCCACCCAGGTGCCGATGTCGTTGTTGTCGATCTTCAGCGTGATGCCGATCTCCTTCAGGCTCGCCTGCAGGATCTCACCGCTCGTGTTCCACTCCGGGTACTGCCCCGCGATACCCCACCAGGTGAGCGTGCTGCCCTCGGTGATGCCCGCTTCGGCGAACAGCTCCTTCGCCTTGTCGAGGTCGTACGAGTAGTCGGTCAGGTCGCCGCCGAACCACGGGTTGACCTCGCCGAGGGCGTTGTTCGTGGGTGAGACCGTGCCCTGCCCGTAGTACGCCGCCTCGAGGATCGCTTCGCGGTCGGTCGCGTAGGCGAGAGCCTGGCGTGCGCGCACATCGTTGAACGGCGCGGACTGGGTGTCGACTTCCCACGACGGCCACTGGCTGGGGTTGTCAGGCTTGACGAGCGCGATGTCGCCGCCGCCTTCGAGCCCGGCCACATCGCCCTGCGGTACGGACCACAGCACGTCGATGTCGCCCGAGCGCAGCCCCGTGACCGCGGCCGTGGACTCTGCGGCCTTGACGATCGTGATCTCGTCGAGGACCGGCTCCTCACCGAAGTACTCGGGGTTCGGCACGAGGGTCAGGCTGTCGTCGGGCGTGAACGCATCGACGATGTACGGGCCGGTGCCGATCGGCTCCTTGTCGATCGTGGCGAGCGCATCGACGTCGAGCATCTTGACCCAGACGATGCCGGCCGCGAAGGTCGCGATGGACTCGGAGAGGGTGATGACGACGGTCTTCTCGTCGGGCGCCGTGACGTCCGTGACCATGTCGATCTTGTTCTTCTCCTGGGTCGCGGTCTCCGGGTCGAGGTAGTAGTCGAACGATGCGACGGCGTCCTCGGCGGTGAAGGCCTCGCCGTTCGAGAACGTGACGCCGTCCCGGAGGGTGAAGGTCCAGGTCTTCTGGTCCGGCGACGCCTCCCACTTCTCGGCGAGGTCGCCGACGATCTCGCCCGACTCATCGGTCTTGGTCAGACCGTTCCAGAGCAGGGGGAACAGCACCTCCTCCCAGGCGAAGGTGCGGATGGCGGGGTTCAGCTGCGGGATGCCTTGAGCGGCGGCGACGGTCAAGGTGCCGCCGTCCTGCGTCTGGCCGTCAGGAGTCGAGGGGGTGCTGCTGCAGCCAGCGATGAGGAGCGCGGCGGTGAGCAACGCTGCTCCGCCGAGCAATACACGACGACGCGACATGGGTGCCTCCAAGTGTCGGTGATGCATTCGGGTGGAAGGGTTTCGCTATAGCATGTAGCAAACCCCCGGCTGCGTCTAGTGCGAATCGGGCGAATGCGATTACGTTCTCGTTACGCCCACCCGGACCCGTATCCCGCCACGGCGGTGAATTTGCCATAGCATCGGTCGATGCAGGAACTCGGCCGAGAACGGCTCGCGGGTTCCGGCACAGACAGGAGAGCCACGGTGCGCAGCGTCTCGGATCAGAACATCGCCGAACAGGTCGCGGATGAGCTGCGCGCGGCCATCCACTCCGGAGAGCTCGCCCCCGGCGAGCGCCTGGTCGAGCGCAAGCTCGCCGACCGGCTCGGCGTGAGTCACATCCCGGTCCGCGAGGCCCTGACCCGCCTGGCCGAGGAGCGCCTGATCACCCGCGAGCCCCGCCGCGGCGCCCGCGTCGCGCAGCTGAGCGCGCAAGACCTGGAGGAGATCTCGAGCCTGCGGATCGTGCTCGAGCAGTTCATGGCCATCCGCGTGCAGGAGCGGTGGAACGACGATTCCGCCACCCGCCTCGGCGCCATCATCCAGGCGATGTCGGATGCGGCGCCGGGCGACATCGACGAGGTGCTGCGCCAAGACCGCCTCTTCCACGAGACCCTGGCCGACCTCGCCGAGCACCGCTTCCTCGATGAGTTGAGCGGCCAACTGCGCGGGCGCATCACCGGCTTCCTGCACGCCGCCAACGCCGCACTCGACCCTGCCGAGCAGGAGGAGCATGTGCGCAGCCACCAGCAGATCGTGGATGCCATCGCGAGCGGCGACCCCGACCGGGCGCAGGCCGTGATCGCCGAGCACGTCACCCGCGCCGTCCGGCGCATCACTCCCTCGGCCGAGGCCGAGTGACGCGACCCGTGCCTCGGCAGACGATCGTCCTCACCGGAGCTTCCGACGGGATCGGCGCCGCGGCCGCCCGCCGACTCGCGGATTCTCCGCACCGGCTCCTCCTGGTGGGCCGCTCCCCCGAGAAGATCCGCGCCGTCGGCGAGGAGACGGGAGCGGAGTGGTTCACCGCCGACTTCGCGCGCCTCGACGACGTGCGCGCGCTCGCCCAGAAGATCACGGATGCCGTCGGCGAAGACGGCATCCACGTCCTGGCGAACAACGCCGGCGGCATCTTCGGGGATCAAACCCCGACCGTCGACGGGTTCGAGAAGACCATGCAGGTCAATCACCTCGCACCGTTCCTGCTCACGAACCTGCTGCTGCCGCAGCTGCTCGCGTCCGGCGGCGCGGTCGTGAACACCTCGAGCGTCGCGCACCGCCTCTTCGGGCGCATCGACGTCGACGACCTCGACAACGCCCGACGCTTCAGTCCGAACAAGGCCTACGGTGACGCGAAGCTCGCCAACGTCCTCTTCGCGAAGAGCCTGCACACGAAGTTCCAGGCCGACGGGCTCAGCGCCGTGGCGTTCCACCCGGGTACCGTGCAGACGAACTTCGCCTCCGACTCGTCGAGCATCATGCGGCTGGTGTACCGCACGCCACTCAAACGCCTTCTGCTCATCGGGGCCGAGAAGGGCGGCGACACGCTCCGCTGGTTCAACGAGGGCACCCCCGGCGAGACCTGGCTCTCCGGCGCGTACTACGACGAGCGCACCCTCACCACGAAGGTCAATCCCCAGGTGAACGACCCGGATCTCGCCGAGGCCCTCTGGCAACGCAGCGCCGAACTCGTCGGCATCCCGTCGGCGTAGCCCGTCCCGCCCTCGCCCGCTCCTTCCCCCTCGCCCCCTTTCTCTCCCCCCTCCCTCTCCCCCCTTTCGC
>NZ_JBLVOH010000055.1:5721-8151 GCF_053543675.1 Microbacterium umsixpiens | reverse complement strand
GCGACACGGTCGGCGAGTCGGCGAAGGAGGCCGTCGCCTCGCTCGAGGACGGCGGGGTCGTCGTCATCGAGAACCTGCGGTTCAACCCGGGGGAGACCGCGAAGGACGAGTCCGTGCGCGCAGCCTTCGCGGCTGAGCTCGCCGAGCTCGGCGACGTGCTCGTCTCCGACGGATTCGGGGTCGTGCACCGCAAGCAGGCGAGCGTCTACGAGCTCGCCGAGCTGCTCCCGTCGGCGGCCGGTCTGCTGATCGCGGCCGAGCTCGACGTGCTCGACCGCCTGACCGAGAACCCCGAGCGCCCGTACGCGGTCGTGCTCGGCGGGTCGAAGGTCAGCGACAAGCTCGGCGTCATCTCGCACTTGCTGCCGCGCGTCGACAGGATTCTCGTCGGTGGCGGAATGCTCTTCACCTTCCTGAAGGCGCAGGGGCACGCTGTGGCTTCGAGCCTGCTGGAAGAGGATCAGCTCGAGACGGTTCGCGGCTACATCGCCGAGGCGGCCGAACGCGGTGTCGAGCTCGTGCTCCCCACCGATGTCGTCGTCGCCGCATCGTTCGGCGCGGACGCCGCGCACGAAGTCGCCGCGGCGGACGCGATCTCGTCGACGCCGTTCGGTGCCTCCGGCATCGGACTCGACATCGGTCCGGAGACGGCAGCACGATTCGCCGACGTCATCCGCGAATCGAAGACCGTGTTCTGGAACGGCCCGATGGGCGTGTTCGAGTTCCCGGCGTTCGCGGCCGGCACCAAGACCGTCGCGCAGGCGCTCACCGAGGTCGACGGCCTCAGTGTCGTCGGTGGCGGCGATTCCGCCGCGGCCGTGCGTCAGCTCGGATTCACCGACGACCAGTTCGGTCACATCTCGACCGGCGGCGGCGCGAGCCTCGAGTTCCTCGAGGGCAAGAAACTACCTGGGCTGGAGGTCCTCGGATGGGTGTGAACTCCCGTACCCCGCTGATCGCGGGAAACTGGAAGATGAATCTCGACCACCTTCAGGCGGTCGCGTTCGTGCAGAAGCTGCACTGGACGTTGAAGGATGCCAAGCACGAAGACGGATCCGTCGAGGTCGCGGTCTTCCCGCCCTTCACCGACATCCGCAGCGTGCAGACGCTCATCGACGCGGACAAGATCCCGTTCGCGCTCGGTGCGCAGGATGTGTCGGCACACGACTCCGGTGCGTACACCGGTGAGGTCTCCGGTGCTTTCCTTGCGAAGCTCGACGCGAAGTACGTCATCATCGGCCACTCGGAGCGTCGTGAATACCACGCCGAGGGCGACGATGTCGTGGCGGCCAAGGTGCAGGCATCGCTCAAGCACGGTCTCGTGCCGGTGATCTGCGTCGGTGAGACCGCGGGCGACCTGGAGAAGTTCGGTGCGAGCGCCGTTCCGGTGTCGCAGCTCGAGGCCGCGCTTCAGGGCGTGTCCCCGAAGGCGGACATCGTGGTGGCGTACGAGCCGGTGTGGGCGATCGGCTCCGGCCAGGCCGCGACGCCGCAGCAGGCGCAGGATGTCTGCGCCGCTCTGCGTGCGGTCGTCGCGAAGGTTCTGGGCGACGAGGCAGCCGCGCGTACGCGCATCCTCTACGGCGGCTCCGTGAAGGCGGCGAACATCGCCAGCTTCATGCGCGAGCCCGATGTGGACGGCGCACTGGTCGGCGGGGCGAGCCTCGTCGTGGACGAGTTCGCAGCGATCATCCGCTTCGAGAAGCACGTCGGAGTGTGAGTGCAGCGGGGCTGCGGCCCCGCTGCACCGTATACTTGACCGTTACGGGGGCGTTCCGGCCCCAGCGAAAGGCTCTTTCTCGTGGCAATTCTCGAGTTCGTCCTGCAGGTCGTGCTGGGCATCACCAGCGTTCTGCTGACCCTCCTCATCCTCCTGCACAAAGGTCGGGGCGGTGGACTGTCCGACATGTTCGGTGGAGGCATGACCTCTGCGGTCGGCTCCTCCGGTCTTGCGGAGCGGAACCTGAACCGCTTCACCGTCGTCCTGGCACTGACATGGTTCGTCGCCATCGTCGCGCTGGGCCTCATCACGAAATTCGAGGTCATCTGATGGCTACCGGTGGAAACGCCATCCGCGGCACCCGTGTCGGCTCCGGCCCGATGGGCGAGCAGGATCACGGTTATCACGCCGACCGCATCGCGGTCTCGTACTGGGACGGACTCGGCAACGAGACCGTGCGCTACTTCGCTGCGGGACTCCCCGAAGAGGAGATCCCCGAGACGATCGATCACCCGCAGTCGGGTCTCCCGGCCGGGCGTGACAAGGAGAACCCTCCTGCTCTCGCGAAGGCGGAGCCGTACAAGACGCACCTCGCGTATGTGAAGGAGCGTCGTACCGACGAGGAAGCCGTCCAGCTTCTCGACGACGCGCTCACCCAGCTGCGCGAGCGTCGGGGACAGTGACCTCGACCTGACATCGAAGAAGCCGCC
>NZ_JBLVOH010000055.1:3303-5685 GCF_053543675.1 Microbacterium umsixpiens | reverse complement strand
GGCCGCTTCTTGCTTTGTCAGTTCCTCGCTCAGAGCTCAGCGGCAGCCCGCTGCGGCGTCGATGTACTCCTGAGGCGGGTATCCGTAGGCCCAGACCCCGTTGGCATCGTCGGTGTATCCCATGCTGATGGCCCACGCAGTCGCCCATTTCTCGATGCTGTCCTGTGTCGACGCGTCGTACATGTCCTCGCACTTGACACTGATCGCGTGACCGACCTCGTGCGCGACCAGTGCCTTGCTCCGCTCCGCCGGCCACTGCTCGGCGACCGAGTTCGACAGCTCGATGTGGGCGCGGCCGGGGTCATCCCACCACCACGTGGTATACCCGCCCATGCTGCCGTTGTAACCCGCACCGTTGACCACGGGCGACCAGTCGAACTCGAGGAGCACGCCGGGGGCGAGGGAGCGGGCGAAGGCCTCGATCTCCAGTCGAGCACCCCGCAACGGGCCCGACTTCTCCTGAAGTTCTTCGGCCTCCGTCGCGATGACCCGTGCGCCCGCGTCCTGCAGTGCGACATAGGTGGTCGCCGCGTCGTCATCGACGGTCGTCGCAGCCAGCGCATCCGCAGCGGCGTTCCGGAGCGCGATCACGGCATCGTTGCGGGCTGACGGGTGTGCCGTCTCGAAACCCGCCGCCGCCTCACCGGCTGAGGAGAGCACGCCCAGGCCACTCTCCTGAACGGCCTCCTCGGCTTCGACGGCGCTCTCGGACGCCGTTTCGAGCTCCTGCGCCAGTTCGTCGAGCGAGCTCTCGTCCTCGACGAGCGCCGCAGAGGCTCCGAACAGCTCCCAGAACCAGACCGGCTTCTCTTCGGGGGACGGCAATGCGGTGGCGAGGAGCTCCTCCGCGACCGCTCCGGCTTCTTCCCCCTCGACGACGGCGGTCGACAGTGCAGAGACGGTCTCCTCCGGCACGGCGATCTGTGCGCTGCCCGCGTCCAGGATGACGTGGCCGGCATCCGTCGCCCGGGTCAGCACGTCTCGGGTGTGAGCGGTTTCCGACGTGATCGCCGTCGCGTTCCGCAGGGTGTCGGCGAATCGGTCCGCGGCAGCGTCGTAGCCCAGGTTCGCGGACAGCTGGGTGATGCCGAGGGCGGCGATCACCGCGGCGCCGCCGAGAACGCCGATGAGGAGGCCTCGATGCGGGCGACGGCGAGCACGGGGACGCGCGGTCGGATTCGGACTCGAGGAGAAGCGCGCCGGCAGCTCGTGGGGCCCGCGTGTCAGGGGGATCGAAGCCTCCAGGCCGGACGGAAGCGGGGCGGTCACGTCGTGCCCATTCGATGGTGCCTTCCGGTCGGAGACTGCGAGGGTCGGTGCTTTCAGCGTATTGGACCGATCGCCGCGCATGCGAGAAGGCCCCCACCGTTTCCGATGGGGGCCTTCTGACCTGGAGGGGCTGACGGGAATCGAACCCGCATCATTAGTTTGGAAGACTAAGGCTTTACCACTAAGCTACAGCCCCGGATCCCCGCGGAATCTCGGGGACGGGCCGGAGTCGCATCTCCGGACTCATCGATCATACCGGACAGTCGGGGGTGCTCTCGTCCGTTAGACTCGGTGGGGCTGAATCTGCGTGCGGATTCCCCGGGGCGTAGCTCAGCTTGGTAGAGCGCCCGCTTTGGGAGCGGGAGGTCGCAGGTTCAACTCCTGTCGCCCCGACACGGCCCCACGGACCTTACAGCCGCGATACCGCGCGGAAATCACAAGGAGAACACACCAGCATGGCGAACAGCACCGTCGAGAAGCTGACCCCGACCCGGGTCAAGCTCACCATCACGGTCACCCCGGACGACCTCAAGCCCAGCATCGCGCACGCCTACGAGCACATCGCTCAGGACGTGCAGATCCCCGGCTTCCGCAAGGGCAAGGTCCCGGCGCCCATCATCGATCAGCGCATCGGCCGCGGTGCGGTCATCGAGCACGCGGTGAACGAGGGCCTGGACAAGTTCTTCCGTGACGCCACGGTCGAGCACAAGCTGCGCGTCGTCGGCCGTCCGGCCGCCGACATCACACAGTGGCCGAACGAGAAGGACTTCTCCGGCGACCTGCTCGTCGACATCGAGGTGGACGTCCGTCCCGACATCGAGCTGCCCGCCTACGACGACATCACCGTGACGGTCGACGCCGTCGAGGCCGATGAGGCCGCACTGGATGCCGAGCTCGACAACATGCGTGCGCGCTTCGGCACGCTGGTGCCGGTCGACCGTCCGGCAGCGAAGGGCGACTTCGTCGAACTCGACCTCGTCGCGACGATCGACGGTGCCGAGATCGACCGCGCCGAGGGCGTCTCCTACGAGATCGGCTCCGGCGAGCTGCTCGAGGGCATCGACGACGCGATCGAGTCGCTCACCGCCGGTGAGGACACCACGTTCCGCTCGG
>NZ_JBLVOH010000055.1:0-3283 GCF_053543675.1 Microbacterium umsixpiens | reverse complement strand
CTCGGCTCTCGTGGGCGGCGACCACGCCGGCTCCGAGGCCGAGGTCTCCGTGTCCGTCAAGGCCGTCAAGGAGCGCGAGCTTCCCGAGGCCGACGACGACTTCGCGCAGATCGCGAGCGAGTTCGACACCATCGCGGAGCTCCGCGAGAGCCTGGCTGAGCGCGTCGCACAGCAGGGCGTCTTCACGCAGGGTTCCGCCGCGCGCGACAAGCTCGTCGAGGCGCTGCTCGAGAAGATCGAGATCCCGGTTCCGCCGCAGCTCATCGAGGACGAGGTGCACAACCACCTCGAGGGCGAAGGCCGTCTCGAGGACGACGTGCACCGCGCCGAGGTCACCGAGGCGAGCGAGAAGCAGTTCCGCACGCAGGTGCTGCTCGACACGATCGCCGAGCAGGCCGACGTGCAGGTCTCGCAGGAAGAGCTGAGCCAGTACCTGATCCAGTCTGCCGCGCAGTACGGGATGGCTCCGCAGGAGTTCGTCGAGGCGCTGCAGTCCTCGAACCAGCTGCCCGCGCTCGTCGGTGAGGTGGCCCGGAACAAGGCCCTCGCCATCGCGCTCGGCAAGGTCAAGGTCGTCGACAGCAACGGCAAGGCCGTCGACCTCTCCGACTTCATCGTCACGGACGACGAGGCCGAGACCGAGGCGGAAGCCGAGGAGAAGCCGGCCAAGAAGGCTCCGGCCAAGAAGGCTCCCGCCAAGAAGGCTCCGGCCAAGAAGGTCGAAGCCGACGCTGCGGACGAGACCGCCGAGAAGAAGCCGGCTGCCAAGAAGCCCGCCGCCAAGAAGGCTCCGGCCAAGAAGGCTGCCGACAAGGCTGAGTGATCGGACACGATCCAGTGAAGAGGGCGGGTGCTGCGGCATCCGCCCTCTTTTCCATCCAGGGAGGGAGCAGCGATGAAGACGTGGGATGAGCGCATCGACGAGGTGTGGGAGGACGCGACGGGCGAAGAGGTCGGCGACGACACGATCGCGCGGATCGATGCCCTGGCCGCCGAGCGCGGATCGGACGACGCACGCGCGGAGTTCGAACGTGCGGGTGCGCGCGACTCTGCGGGGAAGCCGGCCGAGGCCGTGGAACTGTACCGGCGCGCCCTGCAGCTCGGTCTCGACGAGGAGCACCGCCCGCAGTGCGTGATCCAGCTGGCGAGCTCCCTGCGCAACCTGGGGGAGTACGACGAGGCTCTCGCCGTCATCCGTGCCGAGGAGGAGCTGTCGGCTGATGGGCCCTATCGCGACGCCGTCGCGACGGTCCACGCACTCATCCTCGCGAGTGCCGGGCGACCGGCGCAGGGGCTCTCGGTCGCGTTGCTCGCCCTCGTGCCGCACCTCCCGCGGTACCACCGCTCGATGACGGCCTACGCCCACGAGATCGCCGGCACCGACACCTGATATGCCGACGGCGAACACGGCCTGAGTGCTGCGTTGTCGCCGGTAGATTCGAATCACTGAAACACGGAATCAGGAGCTGACATGGCTGCAGAACCCCTCCTCGCAACGAGCGTCTTCGACAGGTTGCTGAAGGACCGCATCATCTGGCTCGGCTCGGAGGTGCGAGACGAGAACGCGAACGAGATCTGCGCGAAGATCCTTCTTCTCGCCGCAGAGGACTCCGAGCGAGACATCTACCTCTACGTGAACTCGCCGGGTGGCTCGATCACCGCGGGTATGGCGATCTACGACACGATGCAGTTCGTGCCGAACGACATCGTCACCGTCGGCATCGGAATGGCAGCCTCGATGGGCCAGCTGCTGCTGACCGCGGGCACCAAGGGCAAGCGCTACATCACGCCCAACGCCCGGGTGCTGCTGCACCAGCCGCACGGTGGCTTCGGCGGTACGTCGAGTGACATCCAGACCCAGGCGCAGCTCATCATGTCGATGAAGAACCGCCTCGCCGAGATCACCGCAGCGCAGACCGGCAAGTCTGTCGAGCAGATCAACGCCGACGGTGACCGCGACCGCTGGTTCACCGCCGAGGAAGCGCTCGAGTACGGCTTCGTCGACCACATCCGCGAATCGGCCTCCGACGTCATCGGCGGCGGCGGAACCGACCAGGACACCGAGTAACGGAAAGCGAAAGGACGCTCATGTACACACCCACCTTCCGCGCTGCCGGTGACCTGCCCTCCAGCCGCTACGTGCTCCCGCAGTTCGAGGAGCGCACGGCCTACGGGTTCAAGCGTCAGGACCCGTACAACAAGCTGTTCGAAGACCGCGTGATCTTCCTCGGCGTGCAGGTCGACGACGCGTCGGCCGACGACGTGATGGCGCAGCTCCTCGTCCTGGAGAGCCAGGACTCCGAGCGTGACATCACGATGTACATCAACTCGCCCGGTGGTTCGTTCACCGCGATGACGGCGATCTACGACACGATGCAGTACGTCGCGCCGCAGATCCAGACCGTGGTGCTCGGCCAGGCGGCATCCGCCGCGGCCGTGCTGCTCGCGGCCGGCGCGCCCGGCAAGCGTCTCGCGCTGCCGAACGCCCGAGTGCTGATCCACCAGCCCGCGATGGGCGAGGCCGGCCACGGCCAGGCTTCGGACATCGAGATCCAGGCCGCGGAGATCCTCCGTATGCGGACCTGGCTCGAGGAGACCCTGGCCGGGCACACCAAGCGCACCCCGGAGCAGGTGAACCGTGACATCGATCGCGACAACATCCTCTCCGCCGCGCAGGCGCTGGAGTACGGCATCGTCGACCAGGTGCTCACCACGCGCAAGCGGGTCTGAGACCGTTCGGTTCTGAAGGGGCGTCCGTCATCATGACGGGCGCCCCTTCGCCGTGTCCGGCGAATGTGCACGCGCTGCGGGCGTTCTGCTCATATGAGCAATTGCGTGCGCGAACGCAGTTTCCGGCCTACGCTGGGTGAGGAAGGAGGATGCCGTGGAAGAAGATCTGCTCATGGTTCGCGTCGCCGAGCTCTACTACGACGAGGATAAGACCCAGGACGAGATCGGCGGGCTCCTCAAGATCTCCCGCTGGAAGGTCGGCCGACTTCTGGTCCAGGCCAAGGACCGCGGCATCGTGCGCATCGAGATCGTGCACCCGCGTGCCCGTCGGCTCGGTCTGGAGCGGATGCTGGTGGAGCGGTTCGGCCTCACCGATGCCGTCGTCGTGCCCGCGCCGGACGGCGACGACGGGACGCTCGAGCGCGTCGCGCAGGCTGCCGCCGACTTCCTGACCGCACTGCGTCCGGTTCCGCGCACCCTCGGCGTGAGCTGGGGGCGTACGCTCCGTGCCGTCGCTGAAGCCCTCCCCGACGGATGGGCCAACGGTGTCACC
>NZ_JBLVOH010000054.1:3689-4289 GCF_053543675.1 Microbacterium umsixpiens | reverse complement strand
GTGTCGACCATCCGCCCCGGGTCACCGGACGGGAGGACATCGTCGTCCATACCCACGTCTTCAACGTCATCCCTGTCCGTTTCCGCGTTCGTCGCGTCCGTGGGCCGGAACATGACTCCGGGGACGGGTGGTCCGTCGACTTTCGGGTTCAGGTACGCGTCGAACAGGCGTTGCAACTGTCCCGCGACCTCGGGCAGCAACCGTCCCCGGATCGGGATGACCCCGTCTTTCGCGCGCCCGAGGGTCAGCCCCCGTACCCGCATCGCGATGTCGTCCGCGGGCTCCGCGCCATCCGGATCGAGATACTGCACGATCACCTGCGCCAACAACCGCAGATCCTCCGGCGTCGCCGCCGGCGTCGCCGCCGGCGCACCATCCCCACCGGCATCCGCACCCGCATCCGCATCCCCACCGGCATCCGCATCCGCATCGGTTTCGTCATCCACACCCGCACCCGGGTCAGCAACAGAGGTTCCCCGCGCGTACGCGGCCAACTCCGCATCCGCCCGCAACCGGTCAGCCGTCCCGACCCGGGACCCGGCCTGCTCGATCGGCCCGATCGCCGCCAACAGCCCGGCGACCCCGATCGTCCCGCCCACC
>NZ_JBLVOH010000054.1:0-3669 GCF_053543675.1 Microbacterium umsixpiens | reverse complement strand
GCATCCGCACGCACCACCCGCTGCAGCAACTCGTTCACCGTGCGGCACCCATAGCGCCCACAGAACGCCGGCTCCCCCGACCCCGCCGGCCGCTCATCGACCGACGCGACCGCCTCCACGACCACCGCCTCCACCCGCCGCTGCACCTCGCCCGCGACCCGCAACAGCCCCATCTTCTCGTCGTCACCGAGCCGGGCGATCACGTCAGAGCGCAGCACCGCATCCAGGTCAGCGACGACCTGGCCGAGCAGCTCCGCGGGGTTGTTCATACCCCCAAGTCAACCCGGGACCACCGACATTGAGACCCCGATAACCCCAGATCAGAATGATATTCCAGAACGCGTGGAAGCCGACAATCCCTCCACAGAAACACCGACGCAACACTTGTCCACACTCGCCGCAGACCCCACCCCCGCAGACCCCGCCACGCAGACCCCGCCCCGCAGAACCCACCCGCACCGCAGAACGCGCCCGAGCCCCGTTACTCCCGCGTGTAGTCCTCGAAGATCAGCGTGGTCCGGGTCGAGCGGATGGAGGGGATCGCCTGGATGTCCTCGAGCACGATGCGACGGAGGTCGCGGGCGTCGTTGGCGCGCACCAGCAGGATCACGTCGAAGTCGCCGCCGACGAGCGCCATGTGCTCGATCTCGGGGATCGCGCGCAGCCGGTCGCTCACCGCCTGCCACGTCGCCTGCTCGATGGCGAGGGTCACGTAGGCACTCGCATGATGCCCGAGCAGTACGGGATCCGTGCGGACCGTGTATCCCGTGATGACACCGGCGTCCGTGAGGCGCTTGATCCTCGCGTGCGCACCGGCACGCGAGATGTGCACGGCATCCGCGATCGCCGTCATCGACGAGCGCGCGTCGCGACGCAGCTCCTCGAGGATCGCTCGGTCCGTGTCGTCCAGCGCGATCATGACACCCCTCCCTCGGGCCAGAAAATCTGACACTTCGATCAAGAATGCCGCATCTGCCGCTCTTCCATCCAGTATTTCGCGGATGATCTTGGATGACTGTCGCCCACAGAGGCAAGCTGTCCCCACCGAGTTCGCCAAGGAGGACGAGCGCATGCTGCACACCGACATGCTTCCGCGAGACACCGCGGTGCAACTGATCGATGCGGACGGACAGCCTGTCGCGGACGAGCACTACGCGCTCCCCGACGGAGACACCCTGCTGGCCGCCTATCGCGGCCTCGTCGAGGGCCGGCGCATCAACGACCAGGCCGGCGCGCTCGTGCGTCAGGGACGCCTCGCCGTCTACCCGTCGTCCCACGGCCAAGAAGCGTGCCAGGTCGCCGCCGCGATGGTTCTCGGCGAAACGGACTGGCTGTTCCCGACCTATCGCGACTCGGTCGCCGTCATCGCACGCGGAGTCGAACCCGCCGACGCGATGGTCCTCCTCAAGGGCGACTGGCACTCGGGCTACGACGTGCGCGCCCACCGGGTCGCACCGCAGGCCACCCCGCTCGCCACCCAGCTGCTGCACGCGGTCGGCTTCGCGCAGGCGGCCAAGCACCGCGGCGAGGACACGGTCGTGCTCGCGCTGTGCGGCGACGGCGCCACCAGCGAGGGCGACTTCCACGAGGCGATGAACTTCGCCGCCGTCTTCCAGGTGCCGGTCGTCTTCTTCGTGCAGAACAACGGGTTCGCGATCTCGGTCCCGCTCTCGCGACAGACCGCGGCGCCGTCCCTCGCCCACAAGGCGGTCGGCTACGGGATGCCGGGACAGCGTGTCGACGGGAACGACGTCGCCGCCGTGCTCGCCGTGCTCGGCGAGGCGGTGGACCGCGCCCGCGCCGGCGGCGGCCCTTCGCTCATCGAGGCGCACACCTACCGGATGCAGGCGCACACCAACGCCGACGACGACACCCGCTACCGGGAACGCGATGAGGTGCAGGCCTGGACCGCCCGCGACCCGCTGCTCCGCCTGCGGACCCATCTCACGGGTACCGGAGCCCTCGACGCCGAGGCCGAGGAGCAGTTCGCCGCCGGAGCCGAGGAGATCGCCGCGGCCATGCGGACCGCGCTGAACACCGACGCGGATCTCGACCCCGAAGACCTGTTCCGCTTCGTCACCACGACACGCTCGCCACAGCTCGACGAGCAATGGCATCTGCTGCGCGACGAGATCGAGCGCTCGCGCCTCGCCGATGCGGGTGCAGGGATCACCCCGAACGGAGGCCACCGATGACGATCGCACACGACGACACCCGCACCGAGGTCGAGTCCCCCGCGACGACCACCATGACCATGGCCGCCGCGTTGAACAGAGCACTCGCCGACGCCATCGAGTCCGACCCGGATGTGGTCGTCTTCGGCGAGGACGTCGGGGCGCTCGGGGGCGTCTTCCGCATCACCGACGGCCTCACCGCACGGTTCGGCGAGGCCCGCTGCTTCGACACGCCCCTGGCCGAGTCCGGCATCGTCGGCACCGCGGTCGGCATGGCCATGAACGGGATGCGGCCCGTGGTGGAGCTGCAGTTCGATGCGTTCGCGCTGCCCGCGTTCGAGCAGGTCGTCAGCCACGTCGCCAAGCTCGGCAACCGCACGCGCGGAGGGATGCGGATGCCGCTGGTGATACGCATCCCGTTCGGCGGCGGCATCGGCGGCGTGGAGCATCACTGCGACTCTTCCGAGGCCTACTACGCGCACACCCCCGGCCTCACGGTCGTCACTCCCTCGACGCCGCAGGATGCCTACTCGCTGCTGCGCGCGGCGATCGCCTCGCCGGACCCGGTGATCTTCCTCGAGCCGAAGAAGCTGTACTGGTCGAAGGGCGAAGTCGACACCTCGATCACCACGGAACTCGGCACCGCCCGTATCGCCCGCGAGGGCACGGATGTGACGCTCCTGGCCTACGGCGCCTCCGTGCCGCTCGCACTCGAGGTCGCCGATGTCGCCGCCGCCGAGGGGCGCAGCGTGCAGGTGGTCGACGTGCGCTCGCTCTCCCCCTTCGACGACGCGACCGTGACCGCCGCGGTGAAGTCCACCGGCCGTGCCGTGGTCATCGCCGAGGCCCCCGGATATGTGAGCGTCGCCTCGGAGATCCAGGCCCGCGTGTTCGAGCGCTGCTTCGAATACCTCGCGGCCCCGGTCCGACGGGTCACGGGGTTCGACACCCCCTACGCACCTCCGAAGCTCGAGCACTGGTACCTGCCCGATGTCGACCGCGTGCTCGATGCGATCGACACCCTGCACTGGGAGGACGACGTATGAGCGCCCCACTGAAGCCGTCCACGCACATCTTCCGCCTGCCGGACCTCGGCGAGGGCCTGACCGAGGCGGGACTCGTGACGTGGCTCGTCGCGGTGGGCGACACCATCACGACCGACCAGCCGATCGCCGAGGTCGAGACCGCGAAGAGCGTGGTGGAGCTGCCGTCGCCGTTCGCCGGCGTCGTCACGGCTCTCCACGGCACCGCCGGGGACACCATCGACGTCGGTGCACCGGTGCTCGAGGTCGCCGACCCGGAATCGGCATCGGCGGCGGAGGGAACGACTCCGGGTGCTGCCGGGTCTGCAGCGTCGAGCGCCCCCGAGCATGAGGCGTACCGCGAGGAGGAACGCGCCGGATCCGGGAACGTGCTGATCGGCTACGGCACCACAGCGCACACGACGAAGGGGCGGCGACGGCCGGCCGCCGCGTCGGTCCGAGTCGACCGCCCG
>NZ_JBLVOH010000053.1:3768-9768 GCF_053543675.1 Microbacterium umsixpiens | reverse complement strand
GGAGCGTCTAATCGACGACTCTGACCCGCCCCTCGCGGACGACGATCACCCGGGTGGCCGGGTCGCCACGGAGGCGGCCGATGACGTCCGGCTCGTCGCGGAGTTCGGCTGCACGGTCGAGGGACGGGCGCGGAATGGTCATCGACTCCCTCTTTCACGGGCGTGGCGGAGGCGGGACCGCCCCTGAGCCGACCTACCCTGGGGGCATGGGACGCTCTCCTTTCACTCTAGCCGCGGCAGTGACCGCTGCTCTGCCCGGGGCGGAGGTCACGGGCGCCCGCAGCTTGAGCGCGGACGGCGACGCGCGGTTCGACTCGGCGGTGGCCTCACTCGCCGACGGTCGTGAGCTCGCGATCCGTGTCGCAGACGATGACGACACCGCGCGTGAGCTCGCTGCCGAGGCACTCGCGTTGCGCGCACTGACCGACGGCGCACGGGCGATGCTCCCCTTCCGCGCCCCGGCCTATATCGGGGAGACGCGACTCGGCGACGCCCGCGCCCTCGTGACCGAGCTCCTTCCCGGATTCCAGATCGAGGCCGCGCTGGTGCCGGCCGGGCGTGGCGCCGCCGAATCCATGGGGTCGTCGATCGCCGCCGTGCACGCCCTTCCGACCTCGGTCGTCCGCGGTTCCGGGCTCGCCACTCGCAGCGCCGAGGAGAGCCGCGCGGAACTGGAGCGCCTGATCGACACCGCCGCTGCCACGGGCCGCGTTCCGGCTCGACTCACGGTGCGCTGGCGCGATGCCGTCGCCGACGACGAGCTGTGGCGTTTCGAGTCCACCGTCATCCTGGGGGGCGTCCAGGCGACCTCGTTCCTGTTCGAAGACGACCCCGAGCGCGGTCCCGAAGTGGTCGGACTGGTCGGATGGCATGGACTCTCCGTCGGCGATCCGGCCATCGATCTCTCCTGGCTCTCGGCAGCCCCGGACGCCGCCGCCGACGTGCACGCGGCATATGCCCGTTCGGTCGACCGGGCACCCGACAGCGGCCTGGAGGTGCGCGCGCGCCTGCTCGCGGAGCTCGAGTTCGCCCGATGGCTGGTCCACGGCGATTCGATGCGCCGACCGGACATCGTCGACGATGCCGCCGCCCTGCTGGACGCACTCGCCGAGGGCATCCGCGACGACGACCTGAACGTCGTCGACTCTCGCGGGGTCGGTGTCGACTCCGCCCTCGATGCCCTCGACCGTGTTCCCCAGGACACCGCCGCAGAGATCGATACATCGATGCACACCGACGCGTACAACCCGGAAGAGCTGTGGGCCAACGCCCCCGACGAGTCGGACCCGGCGCAGACCGAGACCGCGCCCCACGAAGCACTCCCGGGCACCGCGACCGGCCGTCGCGCCGACGAGAGCGCGCACCGGGCGGAGATGCTGAACATCGAGACCGAGGACCTCTCCGGTGTCGCGAGCCTTTTCGCCGGCACCAGCGGAGTCGCCGGAGCACGCGAGGACTCGCACCCCCTCGCCCCGCGCGAGGACACGGATGACGACGCGGACGATTCCGACGAGGCTCAGCGCGCCGCGCGCGCGGCACTCCAGCGGTGGAAGAGCTCTTCCTCCGAATAGACGCGGTCGCCCCGGATGATCAGATCGTCCGCCACGTAGTACAACGCCACGTCGATCTCCTCGAGCGGCACCTCGAATCGCCGATGATAGGCCAGGCGGTAGAGCGCGAGCTGCAGCATCCGTTCGTCGCGCTCCTGCGGTGTGCGCGGCGCCCGACCGGTCTTCCAGTCGACGATCTCGATGCGGCCGCCGCGGTCGGCGCGCCGGTACACCGCGTCGAGCTTGCAGATCACGATGTGCGCCTCTTCGCGCTCGTGCGAGCCGGGCAGCCCGGATCCGAGGGCGAAATCGATCTCGATCTCCACGGCGATCGGCTTCAGCCCGCCCCATTCGCTGCGCTCGAACGTCGCCTGCAGGACAGCGAGATCAGCGGCGTCGGCGGCTGCACCCGACCCTTCGCGTACGGGGTCTGACCCGGTCTCGTCCTCGTCTATCTCCCAGAGCGCCTCGTCGACGCGACTGCCGACTCCGACGAGTTCGGACCGCTGCTCCACCCAGGCATGGAACAGGGTGCCGAGCCGCGTCTGCCGATAAGGGCGTTCCGGCATGGGGCGCACGATCGACGACAGTGTTCCCGAGAAGTCGGTGACATAGTCCTTGAATCGCGAGGCGGGTACGCGCGTCGGGGCCTCGGCATCCGTTCCGCGCTGGCGGGCGGCGCGCTCAGCCAGCAGCCGTTCGAGCTCGATCGTCGGCTCGGCCGTCCCGGCGCGCATCGCCTCATCGACGGCTGTGGCGGCTGCGGTGACGACCGTCCTCCGCGCTCCCAGCGGATCGAGTGGCCACCGGAGCGTGGACCCGGGACCGTCGTACGGATTGTCGTCCGGGTCCACCGTCTCGATCGGCTCGAGGCCGCGCACCTCGATCGCCTCGACGAGAAAGGGACTCGGCGTGCGCGGGGCCTTCTGACCGGCCCAGTGCGCACCGCTGAGGAGCAGATCCGTCCGCGCACGGGTGACCGCGACGTACGCGAGGCGCCGCTCCTCCTGCTGCTGATACGCGCGGTAGGCGTCCTTGAACCTCTTGAGCGCACCTCCGTGCGGATTCGCTTTCGTCGCACCGCCGGAGAGCGACGCCTGCGCGAGCTTCTGCCGCTTCGCGGGGTCGGCCTCGCCGCCCATGGCCTCGGCGGGGTCCCACTCGAAACGCGGCAACGCGTCCCTGTCGCCGCGCAGCGCGAACGGCACCACGCCGAACCCGAACCAGCCGGAGGTGTCGGAGACCCGGCTCGGAAGCTCGTCGGCGACCAACCGGACCACCGCGACCGCATCCCACTCCAGGCCCTTCGACCCGTGGATGGTCAGCAGTTGCACGACACCGGCCTCCGGCGGCTCCGGCCGCGGCATCAGCTCATCCGTGCTCTCGGCCTTGTCGAGCCAGGCGAGCAGGCTGCCGATGCTCCCGCGCTCGTCGGCGGCGAGGAACGCGCGCACCT
Source organism: Microbacterium umsixpiens (assembly GCF_053543675.1). Classification (NCBI taxonomy): domain Bacteria; kingdom Bacillati; phylum Actinomycetota; class Actinomycetes; order Micrococcales; family Microbacteriaceae; genus Microbacterium; species Microbacterium umsixpiens. The sequence continues at coordinate 6,762 of NZ_JBLVOH010000053.1, read as the reverse complement.
CGTCGGCGAAGGCACGCAGCTGCGTGGCCGCGATGCGTGCAGGCCCCCTGGTCTCGTTGGCCGCGAGCTCTATGTCCAGGCGGAGCTCGAGCTCGATGAGCCGGATCAGCTCCGGGATCGGCTGCGACGAGGCGCGTCGGAGCCGTTCCAGCATCTCCCCCGCTGCTCTGACCCGCGCCCGCCCGTCGGGGGTGATCGATTCGAGCAACCGGTAGTCGTCGCGCACCGCGCGCACCACGTCGACCGCGTCGATGATCGACACCGCCTCGTCCGCGCCGCGGGAAGATCGCAGCCGTGCCCGCACTTCTTCAGGGAGGGGCGCCATCGCGGTGTCGCGCTCCGACAGCGTGCGCCCCAGGTCATAGAGGGCCGCCATGTCGGCGACGCCGACGCCGAACCGGGGGCCGGTGAGCAGGCGGATCAGCGCGGACCCCGCCGTGGGATCGTGCACGACGCGAAGGGTCGAGACGACGTCGACCACCTCCGGTGTCGCGAGGAGTCCACCGAGGCCGAGGATGCGGTGCGGGATGCCGCGGCCGGCGAGCGCGGCCGCGAAGGTCTGCATGTGCCGCTTGGAACGGAACAGGATCGCGCCGGTGTGAGGTGTCATCGCGTGACCCGAACCGGCCGCGCGCGCATCGTGCTCCGTCCGCCGTTCGGCGAACCAGTCCGCGACGGCCGCGGCCTCCTCGTCGACCGTGAACGGGAATCGCACGGCGACGGTGCCTTCCCCCGCCCCGGGGCGGGGTTCGAGAGGCGGGACATCCAGCCCCGGGCGCTGCAGCGGCTCGAGTACCCGGTTCGCGATGTCGAGGATGCCGCGGTCGTTCCGCCAGCTCGTCATGAGGCTGTACGTCGTCGCTGTTCCCGTTCCCGAGAACGTGCCGGAGAAGGCATAGAGGTTGTCGGCGCTCGCACCCCGCCAGCCGTAGATCGACTGGTGCGGGTCTCCGACCGCCATCGCCGCGGAATCACGGAAGAGCTCGGCGAGGAAGCGCGTCTGGATCACCGAAGTGTCCTGGTACTCGTCGAGGAGCACGACGCGATGCTGCTCGCGGAGCTCTGCGCGGACATCGGGAGCGGACTCGACGATGTCGTAGGCGCCACTGACCTGATCGGCGAAGTCCAGCACGCCACGACGTTCCTTCTCGTCGATGTAGTCACGCACCAGGCGTGCGAGCGTCGGCAGACTGAGCAGGTTGACCGCCGCCTTCTCGACATCGCCGTTGCTTCGATACGGCTCGAACGCGAGGGCCTGCTCCCCCGCGATCCGCTCGGCCAGGGCGAGGTCGACGCGATGATCGAGGGCGTCACCCGCGAGCCGCTGCACTGCGTCGATGATCGTCCCGAGCGCATAGTCGATGTTCTCCAGATCGGGCAGATCGCTGCGGAGCACCACTTCCCGCGCGAGCATCCAGGAGGCTGCCTGGCTGAGCATCGCGACGTCGGGATCCCGCCCGATCCGTGCCGCATGTTCCCGGACGATGCCGTCGGCGAACGCGTTGTAGGTCGAGACGCGCGGCCGGACCATGAGGTCTTCCGCCGATCGGGGCGTCGCCGGATTCCAGCCGGTGCCGTGGTGCGCGGCCAGCTCGTCGAGCACATGCGTGCGCACGAGCTCGCGCTGGCGGCCCGGCACCGCCTCATCGACACGACGTAGTGCACCGGTCCGCACGATCTCGGGCAGATGCGGCAGGAGTCCCCGGCGTCCGTACTCGTCGATGACCGCGAGCCGGTGTCCGATCCGTTCAGCGAGCTCGCCCGCCGCCTTCCTCGTGAACGTCAGGCCGAGGATCTCATCTCTGCGCACGTGTCCGTTCGCGACCAGCCACACCACGCGCCCCGACATCGTCTCGGTCTTGCCGCTGCCGGCACCGGCCACGACCAGCGCCGGCTCCGGCGGAGCCTCGATCACGCGTTGCTGAGCAGCTGTGGGCGAGGGCTGGCCGAGCGCGGCGGCGATGTCGGTGGCGGAGAGGCCTTCGCCGCCGTTCCACGCCGTCATGAGCTCACCGCCGGCACCGTGTGGATTCGGCACGGATGCACGCGGCGCTGCGTGTCTGCGCAGTGCGACTCCACCTGCGCGGTGAAGCTCGATGCCGACATACCGCGCGCCGCATCCGATACCCGCCGCAGGAAGGCGGAGCGCGACTCGTCGCTCAGCGTGTGCTGATGGGCGATCCGGTAGTCGCTCTTGGCGAGCGTCTTGGAGACGATCACGAGCCGCGCACCCGCCAGCGACGCCGGCGGGGCACCCTCGACCAGCCCCTCCTGGACCGCCACCTGATAGGCGGCCAGCTGTGCGTGCTCGGCGACGCCGGAGTCGGATTCGGGGTCGTTCTTCCCGGTCTTCAGGTCGACGACGACCACGGGCCCTTCCGGTCCGCTCGACATCCGCTCCCAACCGCGTCCGCGAGCATGGGAGTGCTCGCCGGCCGCCGGCGGATAGGCCTCCACCCGGTCGATGTACCCGTGGATGACGGCCTGATTCGACCGGTCCTCCCCGACCGGGTGCACCGTCGGCACGGCATCGTCTCCCGCTTCGGCGGCCACGTCGACGGCGAAGCGGAACTCCATCTCGCTGCCGATCGCGCGGCCGCCCTCGCGGCGCACATCGCCGAGATAGGTGTGCAGGCGGCTCACGAGCACGTCTGCGCGCCGCCGCTCCTTGCGGCCGATCCACTCGGTCTCGAAGTCGAGTTCCGGCCAGTGCTCCTCGACGATCGCGCGCATCCGCTCCAGGTCACCATCGGGAACGCGCTCCATCGCCTCGTGCACGATCGTGCCGATGCCGGCGGTCGGAGGCATCACCGTGTCGCCACCGAGGGCCGAGACGACCCAGTTGAGGCCGCACTCCTCATAGGACTCCATCTTCGACGGCGAGACCCGTGCGCCGGTGACCGCGAGATCTCGCAGCGGAGCATCGGTCGAGGTCGGGGTCACCCCGTACCACTCCGCGGGGTCGGCGCCGGGCACCCCCTCGCGGGCGAGCAC
>NZ_JBLVOH010000053.1:0-3748 GCF_053543675.1 Microbacterium umsixpiens | reverse complement strand
GCGGCCCGGCGGCGTCTCGCCTGAGCGAGTCCGTGTGGGCGGTGGTGAGGCTGCGTCGATGCCGCGCGACCAGTCCGCGCAGGGTGAGCGGATGCTCCGCTGACGCGTGCCGTTCCGGTGGTTCCGGGGCCGGCAGGAACCCGAAGAAGGGACTCGGCGTGAGGTCGTCGTCATCGACCGCCGTGATCAGCAGGCGGTCTCGCGCACGGGAGACCGCGCGGACGAACAGGCGGAGTTCGTCGTGGAGCGCCGCCCGCCGGCGATCCAGCACACCGACGGGTTCGGTGCTGGTGCCGGTGCGAGCCGCGTGCATCGCATCCGCAAGCCGCCATGTCTGCAGCAGACCACCGCGCAGGCGCACGTTCGGCCAGATCCCATCCTGAACCCCCGCGACGACGACCGCGTCGAACTCCGTGCCGAGGGCCGTCGCGGGGGTCAGGAGCGTGACTCTGCCCGGGCGGTCGGGCGTCGACAGCGAATCCTCGGGGACCTCGCTGTCGAGGATGTCGCGCACGAAGGTGTGCGGCTGCTCATCGGGAGTACGCTCGACGAACCTCTTCGCCGCGTCGAAGAGCGCGACGAGGGCGTCGAGTGAGCGCGCCGTCTCGGCGCCGGTCGGCAACTGCGAGATCTCGCGCCAGGCGACCTGGAGCCGGCGACCGTCCACGGCGCGGGCCTGGTCCCACACCCGCCACAACAGATCGTGGATCGTCTCCCCCTCGGCGGCAGCTCTGGCCGTGGCTTCGATCGTCTCGGCGAAGCGCTCTGCCGTACGCGACTCCGGCGCGTCGATGAGGGTCAGGTGCGCAGGGTTGGCCATCGCCTGCCGCAGCAGTTCTCGCGCGGGCGTCGCGCCGCCCTGCTCGAGCTCGATATGCCGGAGCCGGGCACGGAGGCGCCGCAGTCCGATCGCGTCCATCCCTCCGAACGGGGTGCGCATGGCCTCTTCGAGCGCCTCGGAGGTGCGTTCCTCGATCGGGGTCAGCGCCAGGCGCACGATGCCGACGATGTCTCGCACGATGCCCTCGCTGCCGAGCGGACGCTGCACTCCGGCGGCGCGGGTGGGGATCTCTCGGGCGGCGAGTTCGGTCTCGAGGGTCGTCACCTGTCGGGTGTCGTGGGCGATGACGGCCATCCGTTCCCAACGGATCCCCTCAGCGAGATGCCATTCCCGCATCACTCCGGCGATGCGATCGAGCTCCTCGTAGGGCGAGGGGGCGACGAAGGTCGAAACCCGGGCGTCGATCTCCTCCGATGTCACCGGCACGGGAGCACGCCGGTGCTCCACCCTGCCGGAGACGCCGATCGCCTGCGTCACGGTCCGTGTGAGCGCGGTGAGCGCCGGCTGCTGACGATGCGCACCGTCGAGCACATGCACCTCTCCGAGCGCGCCCGCGAGCTGGGCGAACAGCTCCGGGCTGGCCCCGCGGAAGGAACCGGACGAGATGTCGGGGTCACCGAAGGCCAGAACGGCGATGCCGCGGCCACGGAGGCTCTTGACCATCGCGATCCCACCCCGAGTGAGCTCCTGCGCGTCGTCGATCAGCACCACGCGCAGGGGCGCCAGGGGACCGAGCGTCGGCGCGTCCGCCCGCTGCAGGATCGTGCTCGCCTCACTGAGAAGATCCGCGGCGTCGCGGTGCGCCGAGCGCAGCGCATCGAGCACCGTCCGATATTCGACCAGGAACTCCGCCGCCGCGGTCCAGACATCATTGCCCGACGCACGGAGCTCTTCGGGGTGCACACCGATCTCGGTGCACTCCGCCAGGAACGCGCGCAGCTCGGAACGGAATCCCTTCGATGCGCGGACGGAGGCGCTGAGGGCATCCGGCCAGGCGATGCGCCCGTCTTCCATGTCGCCGGCGAGCAGTTCCGCGATGATGCGGTCCTGGTCTGCGCCGGTGAGCAACGCAGGCGGTTCCGCGCCCTCGCGCACCATCGCCCCGCGGACGAGCTGGAAGGCGAAGGACCCGAGGGACCGCGCCAACGGCCCGGGAGTGGCTTGGCCGATGCGCACGCCGATGCGGTCGCGCAGCGCCGTCGCCGCCTGTCGGCTCGGAGTGAGCGCGAGCACCTCTTCAGGCCGCAGCCCCTGCGCATCGAGCAGATGCACGACGCGGTCGACGAGGGTGCGGGTCTTCCCCGTTCCCGGTGCGCCGATGATGACGCCCGATGCCGACGGCTCCGCGGCGATCACAGCTCGCTGTGCGGCATCCGATGTCATGTCGTCCACGCTATCCGGACGCGCGGACATCGGCGTGCGTCCCCGTCTGTGCGCTCAGGGCGAAACCACCGCCGTCGGCCGATCCGGCGCGAGGCGCGCGGGGTAGAGTTGGGCCAGTCCCCGATCTTCAAGGAGCACGCGTGGAAATCCGCATCGGCATCATCAACACCGGCCGTGAACTGAGCTTCGACACCGGCGTGAGCGCGGACGAGGTCCGCACCCAGGTCGCCACGGCGCTGGAGCAGAACGCGACGCACGTGAGCTTCGCCGACGTGAAGGGCAACTCGTACATCGTCCCGACCGCGAACCTCGCCTACATCGAGCTGGGCACCGAGGAATCGCGCCGCGTCGGCTTCGTCGCCTGATCCGACGATGTACATCCTCCTCGCACTCGTCGGAGCGTGCGCACTGGGAATCGCGGTGCACTTCCTGATCGCCGACCGCGAGCTGCGCGGGGTCGTCCTCGCCCCCGCCATCGCGACGGCGGCATCGGCGATCCTCTACACGGGCCTGCAGTGGCTGGGCGTCGGCGAGGACAGCATCTGGCTGTGGGTCGCGAGCGTTCTCGGCGCCGTCGCGATCGCCGCCGTCGGTACCCTGGCCATCACGGCACTGCGCAAGCGCTCCGACGCGACGGCCAGGACCGCACTGGGCATCTGACCCGGACACCCTGGCCCGCGAAGGTCTCTACGACGCGAGTCCCATCGCATCCATGCGGCGCGCGTGCGCGCCCATCAACTCGGTGTACACCGGCTCGATGCGCGCGTCGTCGACGTCGAGCAACTCGGGGCGCAGGGCGGAGCGGCAGACGAGGATCGTGTCTCCGACCAGTCTGCGCGCCCACATCGACAGCAGCGAACGCCACTCCTCGTCGCTCTCGATCGTCTCCTGGATGATCGCGACGATCTCGTGCCCGGCATCGTCTTCCCGCAGGATCTGCGCGACTCGACGGCCGGTATCGCCGTAGCTCGAGGCGAGCGCGAGATAGAAGTCGTCGAGCATCCCTGCGGTGATGTAGACCGCCAGCAGGGTCTCGCGCGGACGCGCACCGATCGTCTTGCGTCGGAACGCGTCGAGGTGCTCGCGGAACGGCAGCATCACCTGCGTGGGATCCCCGCCGCGTTCCGCGATGACCTCGACGATGCCGCGGTGCTTCGTCAGCGCTGCCCCGGCCGCGCGCGACAGCGACTCCTTCTCGGACAGCTCCGGCGTCGCTCGGATGAGCCGGGTGAGCGTCTCGAAGTACCCCAGCTGCAGGTAAGCCGCCTGGCCGAGGAAACGATCCAGTTCGGGGGCGAGTTCGGCAAAGTCGACGCGCGTGGCATCGCTCTGTTCCCCTCGACTGCGCAGGGCGAGGGTACGCCGCGGCGCGTCTTCGCGCTGCCAGAACCACTTAACCACGAGGTCTTCCTCCCGAGTTCGCCACGTCGTTCACAATACCCGCGCCACGACCTCCTTCCGGGTCCCGACGACCCCTCGGGTAGGCTGGGCGTGTCCCCGCCGTCGGAGCGGGGCCCCGCGCCT
>NZ_JBLVOH010000052.1:3819-4706 GCF_053543675.1 Microbacterium umsixpiens | reverse complement strand
CCCTGGGGTCCGACCGCGCTGATCCTGCCGTGGAACGCCCCGTCGGCCATGGCGGTGAAGAAGACGGCGTTCGCGCTCGCGGCCGGTGCGACGGTCGTGCTCAAGCCGTCCTCGTTCTCGCCGTGGAGCGCCCAGCTGCTGCTGGAGGGTGTGCACGCGGTCGGCATCCCCGACGCGGTGGTGGGTCTCGTGCAGGGCAGCGGGGGCGTCGGACGCAGCCTCGTCGCCGACGAGCGCATCGCCGCGATCTCGATGACCGGTTCGACGCCGACCGGGCGCGCGATCGCCGCGACGGCCGCTCCGCGCTTCGCGAGACTGCAGCTGGAGCTGGGCTCGAACAACGCCGCGATCGTCCGCACCGACGCCGACCTGGAGCAGACGGCGAAGGCGCTGGCCGATGGTGTGCTGAAGCTGTCGGGCCAGTGGTGCGAGGCACCCCGCCGGGTGCTCGTCGACCGTGCGCGCCGGGACGAGCTGGCAGGTCTCCTGATCGCCGAGTTCGGCCGCCGGGCGATCGGGTCGAGCCTGGACGATGCGACCGAGGTGGGCCCGGTCGCGTTCGCCGGGCGCCGCGACGAGCTCGTCGAGCAGCGGGAGCGGCTGGCGCAGGCCGGTGCCGAGCTGCTGCGCGTCACGCAGGTGCCCGCACAGGGATGGTTCTTCGAGCCGACGGTGGCGGTGCTCGACGGTCCGGGCCTCGCGGACGAGGTCTTCGGACCCCTGCTGCTCGTGGGCGGCTATGCCGACGAGGACGAGGCGGTGGCGCTCGCGAACACCGGGCAGGTCGGACTCGCCGGCTACGTGTTCGGCGCCGACGAGCACGCCGCGGCCGCACTCGGCACACGGCTCGTCGCCGGTGAGGTCAAGGTCAACGGCGCGAGCGTGCT
>NZ_JBLVOH010000052.1:0-3799 GCF_053543675.1 Microbacterium umsixpiens | reverse complement strand
GCTCGACATGTCGCCGGAGTCGTCGCAGAGCTTCTTCGGCGCGAGCGGACTGGGAGGGCACGGAGACGCCGATGTGCTTGACTTCTTCGTGGGGAAGCAGATCGTGGGCTCCGACCGCCCGGGTCTGCCCCTCTGATCGAAGGAGCACGGATGAGCGAGCGTGACGACGCGCCGCACGACTTCTCCCGTGCCGTCCTGCAGCCGGTCTCCGGCTATCAGGCGGTCGCCGGGTTCCTGCGGCGCGAGATGGCGCTCGGCCGCATCCGCCCCGGCGATCGGCTTCCGCCGGAGCGTCGGCTCGCGGAGCAACTCGGCGTCTCGCGCGAGACGTTGCGTCAAGCCTTGCGGATACTCGAGGGCAGCGGGCAGATCGTGATCTCGCGCGGTGCGTCCGGTGGGGCGTTCGTGCAGGATGCCGCCCTCGACCCGCGGCTCATCCGCGAGGAGGTGCGCACGCGTTCGGCTGAGATCGGTGAGCTCACCGAGTTCCGCTCGATCGTCGAGTCCGGTGGGGCGGCGCTGGCTGCGAACCGCCGCAGTGACGCCGACCTGGAGGCGATGGCGCTGGCGCAGCGCGACCTCGCCGCCGCCGGCACGAAGGCCGAGTCCCGCATCGCCGACACCGACTTCCACATCGCCCTCGCCGAGGCCTCCGGAAACTCCTTCGTCCGCGATGCGGTCGAGGAGGCGAGGGTTCGCATGTTCGAGCCCGTCGACCTGATGAGCTTCGACTTCGTGAAGGAGTCGAGCTGGCAGGCGCACGAGCAGATCCTCGACGCGGTGCGTCGGGGCGACGCCGAGGCCGCAGATGCCGCGATGCGCGCGCACCTGCGCACCACGCGCGAGGAATTCACGCGCGTCGTCGAATCCTGACGCCCGAGGGGCTCGGGCAGGTCAGCGCGTGGTGAGGCGGGAGAGCTCGGCGACGAACGCGTCGACGTCGGCCTCTTCGGTGTCGAAGCCGCACATCCAGCGCACTTCCTTGCGCGCGGCATCCCAGTCGTAGAAGCGGAACGAGTCGCGGAGCTGGTCGGCGACGCCGTCGGGCAGGATCGCGAAGACGCCGTTGGACTGGGTCGGCTGCGTGAAGTCGACGCCCTGGATGGATCCGTCGGCGATGCCGGCCTCGATCTCGGAACGCAGACGCGCGGCCATGGCGTTCGCGTGCTTCGCGTTGCGCAGCCACAGGTCGCCCTCGAGCAGCGCGATCAGCTGCGCCGACACGAACCGCATCTTCGACGACAGCTGCATGTTGAACTTGCGCGAGTACTTCAGGCCGTCGGCCGCGTCGGGGTTCAGCACCACGATCGCCTCGCCGAGCATCGCGCCGTTCTTGGTGCCGCCGAACGTGAGAACGTCGACGCCGGCGTCGCGCGTGAACGCGCGCAGCGGCAGGTCGAGGGCGGCGGCGGCGTTCGAGAGGCGCGCACCGTCGAGGTGCAGCTTCATGCCGCGCTCGTGCACGTGGTCGGCGATCGCGCGGATCTCGTCGGCCGTGTACAGCGTGCCGAGCTCGGTCGACTGGGTGATCGAGACCACCAGCGGCTGCGCGCGGTGCTCGTCGCCCCAGCCCCAGGCCTCGCGGTCGATGAGCTCGGTGGTGAGCTTGCCGTCGTCGGTGGGGACCGTCAGCAGCTTGAAGCCGCCGATCTTCTCGGGTGCCGCTGCTTCGTCGACGTTGATGTGGGCGGTGGATGCCGCGATCACCGCGCCCCAGCGGGGCAGCATCGACTGCAGCCCGGTGACGTTCGCGCCCGTGCCGTTGAAAACGGGGAACGCCTCGACGCCCTCGCCGAAGTGCGCCTGGAAGACCTCCTGCAGGCGCGCGGTGTACGCATCCTCGCCGTAGGCGCTCTGGTGTCCGCCGTTCGCCGCCGCGATGGCCGCGAGGACCTCGGGGTGGATGCCGGAGTAGTTGTCACTGGCGAAGCCCCGGATCGCGGGGTCATGCTGGATGCTCACCGACCCAGCCTAATTGTCCGCATCGCCCTCGCGGTCCGGGGGAGGGTCTTCCGGATGTCGGATGCCGGCCCTACCCTCGACTTCATGGAGCGCACCGCCGCCACTCGGGCATTCGGCAACGTCCTCGTCAACACGCTCATCGCGAACGTGACGACGAGCTTCCTCTGGTTCGCGCTCACGTTCTGGGTGTACATCGAGACGCAGTCCGTGCTGGCCACGGGCATCATCGGCGGCGCGTACATGCTGTTCGTCGCGTTCTTCGCGATGGCGTTCGGCACGATCGTCGATCGCAACCGCAAGCACACCGTCATGGTGATCTCGAGTGTCATCTCCGCCGCTGCCTTCCTGGTGGCAGGGCTCCTCTACCTCTGGCAGCCCGAGGCGGCACTGCTCGATCTGGGTGGCCCGTGGTTCTGGCTGTTCTCCGGGGTGATCCTCTTCGGCGGTGTGATCGAGCAGCTGCGCAACATCGCGCTGTCCACGACGGTGACTCTGCTGATCCCCGAAGACAAGCGTGCGAACGCCAACGGGCTCGTCGGCACGGTGCAGGGCATCGCCTTCCTCGTCACGAGCGTGTTCTCGGGTCTGTCGATCGGGTTCCTCGGCATGGGATGGACCCTTGCGATCGCGATCGCGGCCATGGCACTCACGTTCGCCCACCTGCTGTTCATCCGCATCCCCGAGGGTGCTCCGGAGCCCGACCCGAACGCATCGAGCGCACTCGACTTCCGCGGCAGCGTGCGGGCGATCCGACTCGCTCCCGGCCTGTTCGCCCTGATCATCTTCTCGACCTTCAACAACCTCATCGGGGGCGTCTACATGGCGCTCATGGACCCGTACGGCCTGACCCTCTTCGATGCGCAGACCTGGGGCTTCGCACTGGCTTTCGCCTCCACCGGCTTCCTGGTGGGCGGCGGCCTGGTGGCGAAGTTCGGGCTCGGCCCCAAGCCCATGCGCACCATGCTGCTCGTCGTGATCGCCATGGGGCTGCTGGGCTCGGTGTTCATGCTGCGGGAGTGGTGGCCGCTGTATGTGATCGGCATGTGGGCCTACATGGCTCTGGTGCCCCCGGTCGAGGCGGCGGAGCAGACCATCATCCAGAAGGTCGTGCCCTACGAACGGCAGGGTCGCGTGTTCGGCGTGGCCGCGGCGATGGAAGCGGCGGCAGCCCCGATCACCGCATTCCTGATCGCCCCGATCGCCGAGTTCCTGATCATCCCCTACATGAACACCCGCGAGGGGCAACAGAGCTGGGGCTGGCTGCTCGGCGAGGGCGAGGCCCGCGGTATCGCGCTGATCTGCCTGTTCGCGGGGCTGATCATGGTCGTGGCCGCGACGCTGGCCTTCTTCACCCGTTCGTACCGCAAGCTCACCGAGCTCTACGCCGAGGCGCCCGAGCAGGAGATCGACCACGGCGAGGACGGCGACGGCGATGCCGGCGACGGCGAACAGGGGGCCGAGGCGGGCGCGCAAGAGGGGCGGGCGAGCGAGCGTCGGCATGCCGAGGCCCCGCCCATCGTGCCGGGAATACCGCCCGAGTCCCGCTGAGCGTCGGGGTTCAGTCGAGGTCGAACACCCGGTCGTTGAGGGCGGTGGCGTCCGTGTCCCAGAGCATGAGGAGCCGTGCGGCCAAGACTTCGGGATCGAGCGACTTGGCGCGGAACACGACGGATGCGGTGCGCAACTGCTCACCGGAATCGCGCGCGGACTTCGCGTACCCCTGCGCGACGGCCCGGGTCCAGGCCTCGCTCGCCGCCTTCACCGCGGCGTAGTTCGCCCCGCCGGCGAGGGGCCGCGCGACCGCCGTCGACGACACGATCGCGAACCGGCCCGCCCC
>NZ_JBLVOH010000051.1:3838-4861 GCF_053543675.1 Microbacterium umsixpiens | reverse complement strand
CCGACGGGCGGGGACGGTAGACTGGGGGCGCCCGTCCGCCCGCGACTCTTGGAGCCGTCATGCCCACCATCGTCGTCGACGTCATGCCCAAGCCCGAACTGCTCGACCCGCAGGGCAAGGCCGTCTCCGGCGCCTTCGCCCGTCTCGGCGTCGAGGGCTTCACCGACGTCCGCATCGGCAAGCGCTTCGAGCTCACCGTCGAGGGCGAGGTCACCGACGAGGTCCTCGCCGAGGCCCGTCGGATCGCCGACGAGGTGCTCTCCAACTCCGTGATCGAAGACGTCGTCGGCATCGAGGTCGCGGAGTGACCATCCGCATCGGGGTCATCACCTTCCCCGGCTCGCTCGACGACCGCGACGCGCAGCGCGCCGTCCGCATCGCCGGCGCCGAGCCCGTCGCTCTGTGGCACGGCTCGCACGACCTCGAGGGCGTCGATGCGCTCGTCCTCCCGGGCGGCTTCAGCTACGGCGACTACCTGCGCGCCGGCGCGATCGCCGCGCTCTCGCCGATCATGTCCGAGGTGAAGGATGCCGCCGCCAAAGGCATGCCCGTGCTCGGCATCTGCAACGGCTTCCAGATGCTCGTCGAGGCGCACCTGCTGCCCGGCGGACTGATCCGCAACAACCACCAGCACTTCGTGCGCCGCGACCAGCGACTCACGGTCGAGAACTCCGACACCGCCTGGACGAACGCGTTCCGCAGCGGCCAGGAGATCGTCATCCCGCTCAAGAACGCCGACGGCGGCTACATCGCCGACGAGCAGACCCTCGACCGCATCGAGGGCGAAGGTCTCGTGGCGTTCCGCTACGCCGGCGTGAACCCGAACGGGTCGCTGCGCGACATCGCCGGTGTCACGAACGAAGCGGGCAACGTGGTCGGCCTCATGCCGCACCCCGAGCACGCCACCGAAGCCGGCTTCGGCCCCGACACCGCAGCCGCCATGCGCAGCGGAGTCGACGGACTCGACTTCTTCACGAGCGCCATCGCCGCCGTCGCCCGCGTCGCCGCGTAACTCACGACGAA
>NZ_JBLVOH010000051.1:0-3818 GCF_053543675.1 Microbacterium umsixpiens | reverse complement strand
CCGCCCCTCCTTCGTTCAGGGGAGAGATCGCTTGTCAGCGATCGGCCAGGGTGATGTGCCCCTCGTGCGGCGGGTCGAAGTGGGAGAAGAACGACACCGCGTCCTCCACGCCGCCATGGGCGAAGGAGGCGCTCCCGTCCTCGAGGCCTTTCTCCACCACCGCTGCAGGATCGGCGAAGATCATTCCTGCCACCTGCCGCTTCGACAGAGCGAGCAGGAACGACGCGTCTTCGGGGACGGAGTCCGTCACTTCGAGGACGCCGTTCCGAAGGATCATCCCGACATCTTCACCCGTATCGGTCACGCGCACGGCGGCGGTGACGAGACCCGTGACCTTCTCGGGGTCGACGCGGAAGCGCAGGCTGCCCAGAAGAGCATGCCCCGGCATCGCCGCGATCTGGTCCGGGGCGTTGATCTGGATGGCCAGGGAGTAGTCGATGGAGCCGTCGAGTTCCCGCGCCGCGGTGAGGTAGAAATTGCGCCAGTTCGAGTTCGGCGTGCGGTAGCCGAGCGTCCGCAGCGCCTCGGCCTTCAGCAGGCGCGCCTCACGGTCCGAGGGATCTGTGCGGACGAGATGGCTGGCGAGCTCGGCCGCCCACTGGTGGTCACCCGCATCCGCCGCCGCCCTGGCTGCCGCCATCACGCTCGACCGACCTCCGATCAGGTCGATGTATCGCGCGGACGATTCTCGGATGTTCAGCGGTGCCAACGTGGTGGGATCCGCGTTGAACCAGCCCAGTTCCCCGACGTAGATCTGCCGCACCGAGTGCGGTACCCCGCCGTAGAAGTCGCCGAGCCATTCGCTCTCTGCGAGCGCCTTCGGGAGCACGACCTTCTCCACGAGGTCGTCGGGCAGCAGGCCGTGATTGATGTGGCGAAGGGTCTGGTCGTAGACGAATGAGATCGCATCGCGATAGTCGGCGAGGACCTTCGCGACCTCGGCACGTCCCGCCAGCGGGCGGCCGTGCGAAGGAACCATGAAGTCGGCCGGGAGCGGGCGCAGATTCTTGTCGATCGAGGTGAACCATGCCTGCGGGTCCCGGTATCGGCTACCGCGGATCGAGTGCAGGTTGGGGAACGACTCCCCCTGGATGACCTCTGCCGACTGCAGCACACCGAGGTCGGGGAACCAGGTCACGATCTCGTCGATCGCTTCGGAGGGCGCCCAGAAGATCTCCATGCGCACGCCGGCGACGGTGATCTCCAGGCGGTCATCGACCAGGGTGTTCGGAGTGACGAGCGACATCGTCTCCATGATGAAGTCCGGACCGAGGCCTCCGTTCACCCGCCCCTTCGGGCCGACCTCTAGCAGACTCCCGAGTGAGTACTCGGCGCGGACCGCGATGATCGGGCCGTCGCCGGAGATGGAATTCGAGATGATGTTCGACATGAAGTCGCGGTGCGCGATGACGAGCACTTCGCCGGAATCGGCCTGCTCCTGCGTGATGAACGCCTTGACGCCCGCGTTGTGGTCGGTGTGCCAGTGCGAATAGAGAACGGCCTTGATCGGCTTGTCCGAGATCTTCCGCAGCTCGACGAGCTGCCGCTCCCCCTTCTCGACGTCCTCGGGCGGGTCGATGAGGATGAGCCCGTCGTCGCCCTCCACGACTGTCATCGCCGACAGTGCATACCCGAAGATCTGGTACACGCCCTTGCCGATGATCTCGAAGACTCCCGGATTCATCGTCCGCGAGTGCTCGGTCATCGCCGCGGGGACGGTCTCCGCGTACGCCGTGTGCGCCGCGTTCTCTCCCGAGGGAGTGAATCTGACACCCTCGGATGAGCCGAGCCAATACTGATCGGTCATGCGTTTCCCCCGTCGATCGCGTGGCGCTGCGTGGATTCGATGCTCATGCTTCCTCCTGGCTGAGAACCTCCGCATCGCGGACCGACCGCGAAGCATGCCCCTCGGAGTGAAGTCTCGCGCACGCGCCTGCTCCGCGCATCACCAAGGACGGGTGATATTCGCGTGGGATCAGACCTGCGGCAGCACGAACGGGTTGTCCTCCGCTGACGCGAGCAGGTACCACGCGGTCGCGCCGGTGTGCAGGCTCGCGTAGTAGAGGTCGCCGAAGCCCGAATCGAGGCCGTCGTTCGAGGTCGCGACGATCCCCTTGCCGTCGCCGTTCGGGGCATCGCGCTGGGCCAGACGGATGCTGTGCAGCAGCTTCTCCGCAGTCTCGGCATCACCCGCACCGGCGCGCAGCCGGAGGGCCAGCGCCAGGTGTCCGCTGCCCTCGAACCACGCCTTCGACACGTCGACCTCGCTGATCGACGGTCCGGTGTAGGGGCCGTCGGTGGCGATCAGGTTCTCCAGGGTCCAATCCAGTGCTGACCCGTAACGCGGGTCGCCGGTGGCGAGCGAACTCCAGGTCTGCGCGTCGAGAGGGATGGGCCGGGTGTTGATCGTCGAGCCGTCGAGGCCGGTGCCGGTGTTCACGTGGCCGTCGGCGCTCTGCATCGCCGCGACGAATCCCGCGGCGACGGCCGCCCGATCCGCCCACACCGCATCGCCGGTCAGCTGCGCCAGTTGGGTGAAGAACCCGGCCACGTCGCTGTTGTGCTCCGTCGACTTCCAGGTCAGTGACGTGCCGTCCTCGAGCTGCCCGCCGGTGTAGCCGTGCGGCGCCCGGGCCATGTCGGCCGTGTTGTCCTGGATCCATTGACCGACGCGCAGCGCCCCCTCGAGGTACCGCGGGTCTCCGGTCGTGTGCGCGAGTCGAGTGAGGGCCATCCCGACCCAGGCCTGGTTGCCGGTGAAGCTTCCTGGACCGGTGATCTCCACTCGCCCCTGCCGGATGCCGTGCGGCTCGTACGATGCGCGGGTGCGCCCGTCACCGATCGGGTCGTTCTGCTGCACGAAGAGGAGGGCGTCGCCGATCGTCCGCGCTCGGCGGATGTCGTCCGGCAGGCCTCGGGCGGTGTAAGCCATGATCACCACGGCGTCGTCATAGACGAACGACGGCGTGAAGTCCCAGCTCGGCGTGGTGAAGAACCCGCCCTCATAGCTGCGCGGCAGGCACCGGCCCGCGCCGTCGCAGAACTGATCCACGCGCGCGTCGAGGAACTCGTAGGCCAGGGCGACCGAGCGCGAAGGGTCGGGCGCGCCGTCCCCCGACGTGGAGCCGTCGGCAGCGGCGAAGGCCCCCGAGACGGCGGGCACGGCGGCCGCGAGAACCGCGGCGACGAGCGCGGCGGTGACCACCGACGGCATCCTTCGACGCGACGAACCAGGCATCGGAACCCCTCTGGCAGGAACACGGTCCGGGTGTGGTCCGTGGGCGGCCGGACGGCCACGATAGGAACATTCGCATAGCGAGGGCCCCCGCAGAAGTGGCGAAGGTCTAGTTCTGCGTCCGGCGGAGACGCCTCGCGACGGCGGCCGCATAGCAACCGGGGCCGAGGTGCGCAAGGCTTTTGCCCCGAGGGGGAGGTCGCCCGCACTCTGGGAGTCCACTCGCCGCCCGGACCCGTGCCCGCGTCGCACACGCAGCTCACGGGTGGCGGAGACGATCAGCCGCTGTCGAAAGGACGCATCATGCCCCGCGACCAGTACACCTTCACCAACCCTGCCGAGCTCTACGCGGACATCGAACCCGAGAAGCAGCACATGCCGGAGCCCGGCCTCGACGCCGACCTGGCCCCGAAGGCCGACCTCGGCGAGGAGAGCTACCGCGGCACCGGACGGCTCACCGGCCGCAAGGCGCTGATCACCGGCGGCGACTCGGGCATCGGCGCGGCCACGGCCATCGCGTTCGCGCGGGAGGGCGCCGACGTCGCCCTCTCGTACCTGCCCGAAGAGGAGGAGGATGCGAGCC
>NZ_JBLVOH010000050.1:3859-11864 GCF_053543675.1 Microbacterium umsixpiens | reverse complement strand
CACCGCATCGGCACACGACAGGACCTGTGCGAGCAGTTCGGCGTCGCGCCGGCCACACTCGGCGAAGCGCTGCGCGTGCTACGCGCCCGCGGCTCCGTCGACCTGCGCCCGGGCCCGGGCGGCGGCATCTTCGTCGCCGACCAGTCGCCGCTCATCCGCCTCGCCCACAGCGTGCTCCGTCTGCGCCAGACCGGCGCTCCGGTCAACGACGTGATCAAGGTGCTCGATGCGCTCGACGAGGCGGTCATGCATGACGCCGTCCTGAACCGCACCGATGCGGACATCGCCGACCTCGACGCGGTCATGTCCGACCTCGCCGACCACTGGCACGACCCGATCGAGGGGCTGCACGGCAACTGGCGGCTGCATCGCCGCATCGCCGAGATCTCGCCGAACGCGGTGCTGCGGACGTTCTACCTCAACCTCGTCGACTACATCGAGGGCGAGACCGCCGGCGCGGCGGATGAGGACGCACTGGCCGTCCCCGGATTCCGCCAGGACACGGACGAGCGCCTGCACATCCACGAGGCACTCATCGATGCGATCCGCAGCAGCGACGTCGAGGCCGGGCGCAAGGCCGTGCTGGACCACCGCACGCTCGGCCGCTGACCGCGGTTCGGTACCGCGACCGGACGGCGCCCGCGCCTAGCGGGACACGTGCCGGAGAGCGAGCGCGGCCAGCGCCGCGGCCTGATCGCCGAGCACTGCATCGTCGAAGACCGCGTGCGGTGAATGGTTCATCGGGATGTCGTCCGGATCGACGTGCGGCGGCGTGGCACACAGGAACAGGAACGTCCCGGGAACCTCGCGGAGCACGAACGAGAAGTCCTCCGAGGCCATCCACGGCACGGCGAGCTCTTCGACCCGCTCGTCGCCGAATTCCTCGCGCAGCACCGCCGTCGCCGCCGCGGTCTCCGGGGCCGTGTTGACGGTCACCGGATAGCCGATGAGCACCTCGACATCGGCCGTGCACCCGTGCGCGGCCGCGATGCGCTCGACGAGGGGCGGAAGTTCCGCCTGGGCCTGTGCGATCGAGGCCTCGGACAACGTGCGCAGCGTCGCGGCGAGCCCGGCCTGCTCGGGGATCACGTTCACGACCTCGCTCGCGAACAGCTTCGTCACCGAGAGCATCACGGGGTCGAACACGTCGACGCGCCGGGTGACCCAGCTCTGCAGCGCCAGCACGATCTCGGCGACCGCGGGCACCGGGTCGACCGCCTGATGCGGGCGGGAGCCGTGGCCACCCCGGCCGTGCACGGTGACCCTCAGCACGTTCGCACCGGCCATGATCGTGCCCGGTTTGAGTTGGAACGTGCCGCGCTCCCCCGGACCGACATGGATGCCGTATGCCGCTTCGACCCTCGCGCCTGACGCCTCGAGCACGCCGTCGCGGATCATCAGCGGCGCACCTCCGCCGGCTTCCTCGCCCGGCTGGAACATGAAGACGACGGACCCCGCGATGTTCTCCCGCCGTGCCGCGAGCAGCCGGGCGGCACCGACGAGTCCGGCCACATGGAGGTCATGTCCGCACGCGTGCATGGCGCCGTTCACGGACGCGTACTCGAGCCCGGTCTCCTCGACGATCGCCAGCGCGTCCATGTCGCCCCGCAGCAGCACCGACGGCCCGTCCGCCGCTCCGCGCAGCACCGCGGTGACCGAGCTCAGGTCACTGCCGGTCGTGATCTCGAGGCCGAGGTCGGCGAGTTCCGCGAGCACGACGGCCTGCGTCTGCGGAAGCTCGAAACCGACCTCGGGGATGCGGTGCAGGCGGCGTCGCAGATCGACCAGCTCGGGCAGCAGGCGGGCGGCATCGTCGCGCAGCGTCACAAGTTCTCCTTCTTCGCGGTGTAGACGGTCCGTCCGTCGATGAGCACCTCCCGCACGGTCGAGGCGACGTCGAGCGGGTCTCCGGTCCACAGAACCACATCCGCGTCGCGGCCGACCTCCAGCGCACCGACGCGGTCGCCGATGCCGGCGATGTCGGCCGCGGCGGAGGTCATGGCGGCGATGGCGGTCTCGCGGGGAAGGCCGGCACGCACGGCGACGGCAGCCTGCAGAGCGAGGAGCCCGATGGGAACCACCGGATGATCGGTGGTCAGGGCGACGCGCACTCCCGCGGCGGCGAGGGTCGCGAGGTTCGCAGGATCGGCCTCGCGCACCTCGACCTTGGATCGGCTCGACAGGATGGGGCCGAAGATGACGGGCACATCGCGCTCCGCGAGCACGTCGGCGAGCTTGTGGGCCTCGGTTCCGTGGTTGAGCACGAGACGCAGCCCGAACTCCTCGGCGATGCGCAGCGCCGTCGCGATGTCGTCGTGCCGATGCGCGTGCTGCTCCCAGGAGAGCGCGCCGTCGAGGGTCTCGGTGAGCGCCTGCTTTCCCAGGTCGACCGCGAACGGTGTGCCCTCGGCGCGGGCGCGATCCCGCCGTTCGGCGTAGTCGCGCGCATCCAGGAGCGCCTGCCGGATGACGAGCGCGATGCCGAGACGGGTCGACGGCAGCTGCTTGCGCTCCCCATAGGCCTGCTTCGGATTCTCGCCGAGCGCCGACTTCATGCCGAGCGCCGCGCGGATGACCTGCTCGTCGACCGAGCGTCCACCGGCGGTCTTGATCGCCACGCTCTGCCCGCCGATCGGATTCCCCGATCCCGGTTTCACGACGACCGCCGTAATGCCGCCTGCCAACGCGTCGGCGAACGCCATATCCTCGATGTTGATCGCGTCGATCGCCCGCACGCCGGCGGTCACGGGCGACGACACCTCGCTGCCGTCGAAGCCCGCGGGGCCGTTGGCTTCTTCGTGCACGCCGATGTGGCTGTGCGGGTCGATGAGTCCGGGCAGGACCCAGCATCCCGTCGCATCGATCACCCGCGCACCGTCCGGCACCGCGATCCCGACACCGACCGCCTCGATGCGGCCGCCCGCCACGAGCACCGTGCCGCCGTCGAGCTCCTCACCGAGGCCGGTGACCACGCGTCCGCCGACGATCGCGACGTCAGCGCTCATCCTTGCTCCTCGCTCGTGTGCATCGTGTTCCCTCCCGTGCGCCGTTCGACGAGCGCGCGCGTCCGTGTCAGCAGATCATCGAGATCGAGGCTCAGGATGCCGGCAGCGGGGTCGACCCGCACGACGATCCCGTCCTCGCACTCCGGCGGCTCTCCGCTGAGATCCACGAGAGGATCGTCGACCCAGACCCACGGCAGACCATCGGCATAGCGGCGGATGTGCGCGAGCTTGTCGAACTGCACGGGCAAGAAGGGCCAGGGCTCCTCCGGCAACTCGAGCGGCCCGCGGAACGCCGTGTGCGCGTTGTGTCCCCACTCGGATGCCCAGACGATGTCGAAGTGCTCGGCCAGCTCGTGCAGGCGTCGGGCCGCCGAGTCCGGGATGGCGACGTCGCGAACCCACCGGCCCCAGGCGGAGAGGTGGTGCATGCTCACCGGG
Source organism: Microbacterium umsixpiens (assembly GCF_053543675.1). Lineage (NCBI taxonomy): Bacteria > Bacillati > Actinomycetota > Actinomycetes > Micrococcales > Microbacteriaceae > Microbacterium > Microbacterium umsixpiens. The sequence goes on along the minus strand of NZ_JBLVOH010000050.1, from coordinate 8,421 downwards.
ACCGAGGGCTCGCCCTCGATCACGAACACGTCGCTGATCCCGAGCACGAGGACCGGGCGGTCTCCGCGCGGCGGTCGCGCCGTGTACTTCGCCATGTCAGTCGTCCACCGCGTCGGCGAGCAGCGGCGCGTCTGCGGCACCCTCGAAGTAGTTGCCGCCCTCGATGCGCACCAGCCGCTCCGCCTCATCGAAGCTCACGCCCACCGGGTCGCCGCCGGCTGCGACCGCGCGGTGCTGCTTGGCCATCATCCGCCGGATCATCGCGATGCCCTGATCGGTGGTCGTGAGGTGATCCTCGGAGTGCAGCGAGATGGCACCCTGCGACTTCTGCGCCTCGTAGTCACCGGGCAGGCGCTGATGCTCGAGGTCGGTGAGCTCCTTCCACGGCTTGCCCTCGTGCGTGGAGCGGAGCTTCGCGAGGAAGTCGGGATCGGCATCGCGCGCCACGGTGAAGATGCGGAAGTTCGTGTCATCCATCGGCACGACCCAGCCGATCATGTTCGTCTGCCCCGAGCTGAGCTTCGGGCTGGCCACGACCCGCAGGTTCGGGAAGATGACCTCGGTGACGCGGCGCAGCTGACGACCGTCGCCGAGCTCGCGCATCTGGATGCTGCGCACGCCGAGCGGCGTGTACTCGTAGCTGACCTCGGGGATGAGCGCCATCTCGGGAGTGAACTGGTTGCCGCTGAAGCGCGCGTGCAGGATCGGCACGTGGAACGGGTCCATCACGTTCTCCCAGTGCTGCAGCCAGTTGAAGTCGAGCTGGGCTGGTCCGCCGCCGCCCACGCCCTGGTCGTTGACGATCAGCTGCTCGTCGTCGGCGAGCTCCTCGAGGGTGTCGTAGCGCGGAAGCACGGGCTTCTTCTCGGGCGGGCCCAGGTACGCCCAGATCAGGCCGTACTGCTCCTCGACCGGATACCAGGGCTGGCGCACACGATCGCGGTGCAGGCCCAGTTCGGGCTCGCACGGCTGCTCGAGGCAGTGCCCCTCGGTGTCGAACACCCACCCGTGGTAGCAGCAGCGGATGCCCTCCTCTTCGACGCCGCCGTAGAACAACGAGGCGCCGCGATGGATGCACCGCGGGTGCAGCAGGCCGGCCTTGCCCTTGCGGGTGCGGAAGAGCACGAGCTCCTCGCCCAGCACCCGCAGCGAGATCGGGCGCGTCGTCGCATCCTCGACCTTCGCGACCGGGTGCCAGTAGCGGCGAAGCACCTCGCCGTAGGGGGTGCCGGGGCCGACCTGGGCGAGCTCGTTGAGCGGCTGCCCGAGGCGTAGGCCGTATGCGGTTCCGGTGTCCATGTTCGCTCCGTTCGTGCGGGGGTCAGATGTCGAGGACGAGACGCTCGCCGAGAGAGCGGGACACGCAGATCATCATCGTCTCGTTGCTCTCGCGCTCGTCGGGGGTGAGGATCGAGTCCCGGTGCTCGGGGGCGCCGTCGATCACGGCCGTCTCGCAGGTGCCGCAGACGCCCTCGAGGCAGGAACTCGGCACCCCGATCCCGGCGCTCTCGAGCATCTCGAGGATGCTGCAGCCGCGGTCGACCGTGACGATGAGGTCGGACCTGGCCGCCACGACCTCGAAGGTGTCGGCGCCCTGCGACTCGCCGAAGGTCTTCGGTTGGAAGCGCTCGAGGTGCAACGCGCCGTGCGGCCAGGCGAGGCTGAGCGCTTCGAGGGCGTCCAGCATCCGTTCGGGGCCGCACGCGTACACGGCGGTCCCGGCGGAGGGAACGCCGATCCAGGCGGCGAGATCGAGTCGCTCGTCGGCGTCGCCCCGGACCAGGAGCGTCTCGCCTCCGGCGAGCTGGCGGTGGCGGAGGAACGCCATCCGCTCCTCCGTCGAGCCGAGGTACGCCATCCGCCAGGGGATCCCGCGGCGGACGGCCTCGGACAGCATCGGCAGGATCGGCGTGATGCCGATGCCGCCCGCGACGAACACGTACTCCGCTGCGGGGGCGAGCGCGAAGTGGTTGATGGGTGCAGAGACGGTCACGAGTTCGCCGACCCGGAGGCTCTGGTGGACGTAGCGGGACCCGCCGCGACTCGGGCTCTCGGCGAGGACCGCGACGCGCCAGGCAGTGCGATCGTCGGGGTCGGAGCACAGCGAGTACTGGCGCTCCACTCCGTTCGCGAAGCGGAGGTCGATGTGCGCGCCGGGCTCCCACGTGGGCAGGGGCGCACCCGTCGGGTCGTCGAGCTCGAGGGACAGCACGTCCCGCGCCTCCCACCGCATCGCCCGAACGCGCAGGGCGAGGGACGTTTCCGGGGAATCCACCGCAGACTGGGGCACCGTCGCTCCGCTCCTTCCGTCGTTCCGGCCACCATCGACCGAATTGACCACATTCGATATATTCAATTGCGATAGTATGGATGATGCCCGGCACTGTCAAACGGACGGACGGGCGCCGCACGAGCGGATGATGAGAGAGGCGGAACGGATGTCGGAGCTGAGACTGCGGGAGGACCTGAACGCGATCCCCGGATACACCCCGGGGAAGGCCGCGCCGCAGGCGGAGACCACCGGACCGGTGTTCAAGGTGTCGTCGAACGAGAACCCCTATCCCCCGCTCCCGTCGGTGACCGCGGCCATCGCCGACCGGCTCGCGCACATCAACCGCTACCCCGAGACCGCGGCGACGGCTCTCACCGCGGTGCTGTGCGAGCGGTTCGGCGTCGAGCCGGTGAACGTCGTGCTCGGCAGCGGATCGGTCGAGGTCGTCTCGCAGCTGATGCGCGCGACAGCCGGTGAGGGCGATGAGATCCTGTTCGCCTGGCGGTCGTTCGAGGCGTATCCGATGCTCGCTCGCGCGGCCGGAGCCGTGCCCGTCATGGTTCCCCTCACGGACGACCACCGGCACGACCTCGACGCGATGCGGGCGGCCATCACCGACCGCACGCGCCTGATCCTGGTGTGCAACCCCAACAATCCGACCGGGACCACCATCGGCGACGCCGAGCTCGATCGATTCCTCGCACAGGTCCCGCCGCACATCGTCGTCGTGATCGACGAGGCGTACGTGCAGTTCAACGACCACGACGACTCCCCCGTCGGCATCGAGTACTTCCGTCGATACCCGAACGTCGCGGTCGCGCACACCTTCTCGAAGGCGTACGGCCTGGCCGGCATGCGCATCGGCTACGCGATCGCCCCCGAGCAGCTGGGCATCGCGCTGCGCAAGGTCGCCATCCCGTTCGGCGTGACCGACCTGGCGCAGACGGCTGCGATCGCCTCCCTCGCCGCCGAGGACGAGCTCGAGGCCAGGGTCGCCGAGCTCGTCGTCGAGCGGGAACGCGTCGTCGCCGCCTTCACCGCCGCCGGTCTGACGCTGCCCGAGAGCAAGGGCAACTTCGCCTGGCTTCCCCTCGGTGAGGCCACGTCCGCTGCCGCCGAGCTGTTGGAACGCCACGGCCTGCTCGTGCGGCCGTTCCCGGGCGAAGGACTCCGGGCCACCGTCGCCGAGCCCGAGGCCAACGAGCGGCTCATCGCGCTGGCTCCCCAGATCGCCGCACTCGTCGCCCCCGCGGAGGCCGTGCTCGCCTCGCAGTGACCGCTTCTTCGCCGGCGGCGCGCTCAGTCGCCGGCGAAGTGCGCGAATCGCGCCAGCGCAGCCTCCACGGCTGCCGGCTCGCCCGGTTCCGCGAACAGCTCCGGTGGCGCGTCGCGGGTCGCGCTCGCGTGCGTCCAGCATCCGATGACGCGTCCCTGCTCGATGAGCGTGGCGCGCACCATGCCGTTCTTGCCCGGGCCGACGGTGGCCAGGTGCTCGGGCGCGCACACGGTCGTGCGGTCGGCGTAGGAGATGTAGTACTCGTCGAACGCGGGGAGGGCGTGGACCGTCGCCGCGCCCGTCGCGCGCCGCGGACGCTGGAGCGACACGAACAGCCCTTCGTCCACCTCGTCGACCCGCCCTGCCGCGCGCTCGACCGCCTCGCGTGACTGTCCGAGCGTGAGTCCCGACCACCACGCGAAGTCGGCGACGCCCGCCGGTCCGTGCCCGTCGATGTAGCGCACGAACAGCTCGGCGAGTGGGTCTGCCGGGCGGGTGTGCTCGCGGATGTGCTCCTCGGCCAGCACGAACCGCTGGTCTCTGGTGATGCCCGCCCGCGCGGCGACCGGCCCCTGGCAGATGAGGCCGTCGATCGTGAGGGTGAAGAGCAGATGGATGCCGCGCTGCCCCGTCGGGTCGATGCCGACGCCCTCGAGGATCTCGAACACCTCGGCGCGGGTGCGGCCACCGTCGCGCAGCTGCGGCGTCAGCGCGCGCACCGCCGTCGCGACCATGCTGTCGTCGATGCCCAGCTGACGGTGACGGGAGACCGCCTGCTGTCGCTGTCGGGCGGCGGTGACCTCGAGCATCCAGCCCAGGTCGCGTGCCGGCACGGTGTGCAGCGTGCCGCGCATGGTCCACGCCCGCACGAGGTCGCCGCGGTCGAACGCACGGTCGACGTCGCGCAGACGCACCGGCCCGCGGGTACGCGCGGCGAGCGCCCAGCGCCCCGCGGTGAAGTCCTGGCTCTGCACCGCGAGCATGTGGTGCGCGGCATCCGTCACCGTGCGCGCC
>NZ_JBLVOH010000050.1:0-3839 GCF_053543675.1 Microbacterium umsixpiens | reverse complement strand
CCGTGCGCGCCGGCGCGCTCAGCCGATGCGATCGGAGACGCTCGGTGAGCAGGGTCGCGGTCTTCATGCCCCCATCATGCCGGGCGCCACCGACGCGGCGCAGGAGACGCTCAGCCCTGCAGCGTCACTTCGCGGCGCTCGGGCAGCACGATCGGGTGCGACCCCGCCATGACCTCGAGCACGCGGATCACCTGGCACGAGTAGCCGAACTCGTTGTCGTACCAGACGTAGAGGATCAGGGTGTCCTCGTCGGCGATCGTGGCGAGGCCGTCGACGATGCCGGCGCGGTGCGAGCCGACGAAGTCGGTGGAGACGACGTCGGGGCTCTCGACGTAGTCGATCTGCTGGCGCAGCTTGGAGTGCAGCGAGACGCGGCGCAGGTAGTCGTTGACCTGCTCCTTGGTGGCCGGGCGCTCGATGGTCAGGTGCAGCACCGCGAGCGACACATCGGGGGTGGGCACGCGGATCGAGCTGCCGGTGAGCTTGCCCTCCAGCTGCGGGAGCGCCTTGGCGACGGCCTTCGCGGCTCCGGTCTCGGTGATGACCATGTTCAGCACGGCCGAGCGTCCGCGGCGGTCGCCCTTGTGGAAGTTGTCGATCAGGTTCTGGTCGTTCGTGAACGAGTGCACCGTCTCGACGTGGCCCTTGACCACGCCGTACGCCTCGTCGATCGCGGCCAGCACCGGGGTGATGGCGTTCGTGGTGCAGGATGCCGCCGAGAGGATGCGGTCGGAGTCGACGATCGTCTCGTCGTTGATGCCGTGCACAATGTTCTTGAGCGGGCTCTTCCCCGGCGCGGTGAGCAGCACGCGGGCGACGCCCGTCGAGCGCAGGTGCTGGGAGAGCCCTTCCTCGTCGCGCCAGCGTCCGGTGTTGTCGACGACGATCGCGTCATGGATGCCGTGGGCGGTGTAATCGATGGATGCCGGGTCGTCGGAGTAGATCACCTGGATGCGGGTGCCGTTCGCGATGATCTGCTCGGCCTCCTCATCGACGGTGACGGAGCCGGCGAAGCGGCCGTGCACCGAATCGCGCAGCAACAGGGAGGAACGCTTCGCGAGGTCGTTCTCCGCACCGCGGCGCACGACGATGGCGCGCAGCCGCAGTCCGCTGCCGCCGCCGGTGTGGGCGATGAGGATGCGGGCGAGCAGGCGCCCGATGCGTCCGAAGCCGTACAGCACGACGTCGGTGGGCTCCGCGGCGACGGCTCCCATGGCGGGTGCGAGCTCCTCGGCGAGGTAGTTCTCCAGCGGCTGGTCGCTCTCGGCGTGCCCGGCGACCAGGCGCGCCACGTCGAGGGAGGAGGCGCCGGGGGCGAGGGCGTGGATCGCCTCCAGCACGGCGAGCGTGTCTTCGATCGGGAGCCGCTCGTGCCCGAGTTGGGCGACGCGCTCGTGCACCTCGACCAGTCCCGTCGCCGAGAGCCCGAGCAGTCGGTGCCCGTGCAGCGAGGTGACCACATCGTGTTCGCGTCGAAGCGCCCCGATGAGCGGGATCATCCGCTCCGCCAGCTCTTCGCTCTCAGCCCAGTCGTCGCGGTGTGCCGCGGAATCGTTCATCTGCGTCCTTGCATGTGTGAGCGCGCGCCGAGATCGCCGGCGCGCGAATGTGCCGGGTGGATCGGGGGATGCCACCAGCGTACAAGCCGCGAGATGACGAGCCGAATCGGTGGCACGCACCGGCTGCGGATCGCCGGCGGTGTCCCCTCGTCATGGAGATCCGCACCCCGTCACGCTCGGTCAGTACTGCGCCGAGAACGCCCCGTCCGACTTGAGCAGCTGTCCCGAGACCCAGCGGCCCTCGTCCGACACGAGGAACTCCACCACGGCCGCGACGTCGGCGGGCCGTCCGAGTCGCCCGAGCGGCGTCATCCCGGCCAGCTCCGTGCGCGTCTCGTCGTCCATCCAGTCGGTGTCGATGGGTCCGGGGTTCAGCACGTTCGCCGAGATGCCCCGCGGACCGAGCTCGCGGGCAGCCGAGATGACCAACCGGTCGAGAGCGCCCTTGGATGCGCCGTAGGGGAGGTTTCCGGTCACGTGGTCGCTGGTGAAGGCGAGGATCACTCCCCCGTCGTCGCCGACCTGTCGCGCGAACGCCGCGATCAGCAGCAGGCTCGCCCGTGCGTTCACGGCGACGTGCAGGTCGAAGCTCTCGGCCGTGGTGTCGAGGATGCCGGATTGCACGTCGTGCGCATGGCTGAGGATGAGCGCGGAGATCGGACCGTGCGCCGCCACCACCTCGGCGATCAGGGCCTCCGGTCCACCCGCGGTCGACAGGTCAGCGGGGTGGTCGGCGTCGCGGAGGTCGCTGGTCACGACGGTCCATCCGGCCGCGCGCAGGCGGGGAACGATGCCGGCGGCGATGCTGTTCGCGCGCGCGGCGCCGGTGATCAGGGCGAGGGGCATCCGGCCACGCTACCGGACCGACTCCCGGGCTCGGCGCGGCCCGCGCAGGGGCCGAGGCACGTCACGACGGCACCGGCCACTCCCCTCAGGCGAGAGCGGCGATCGCGTCGCGGAGCACCCCGTCGGCCTCATCGAGCGCGGATGCCGCGGCCTGCGGTGTGGCGTCGACCGCCAGCATCAGCAGGGCGCGCTTGACCGAGCCGTCCGCCCCCTGCAGCGCGGCAGCCGCGACGTCGATGTCGACGCCGGCGAGCTGCGACACGGTGCGGATGGAGCGCGCGTGGAGCTTCTCGTTCGTGGCGAGGAGATCGACCATCACCCCGCGGTAGGTCTTGCCGAGCTTGATCATCGACAGGGTCGTGAGCATGTTCACGACGAGCTTCTGCGCGGTGCCGGCCTTGAGGCGCGTCGATCCGGAGATGAACTCCGGTCCGGTCACGACCTCGATGGCGACCTCCGCGGCGGCACCGATCTCGGAGTCCGCGTTCGAGGCGATCGCCGCCGTGAACGCGCCGACGCTGCGGGCGTAGTTCAGCCCGCCGACGACATACGGCGTCCGGCCGGAAGCCGAGATGCCGACCACCGTGTCGTCGGCCGAGAGTCCGAGTTCACGCAGGGAGCCACCTGCCGCCTCCGCGTCGTCCTCCGCATTCTCCACGGCCGAGCGGATCGCGATCTCGCCGCCGGCGATCAGCCCGACCACCATCGAGGGGTCCGTGCCGAAGGTGGGCGGGCACTCGCTGGCATCCAGCACGCCGATGCGGCCTGCCGTGCCGGCCCCGATGTAGATGAGCCGACCGCCGCGCCGGAACCGCTCCGTGATCGCGTCGACGACCGCCGCGATCTCGTCCGCCCGTTCGGCGACCGCCTCGGGGACCCGCCGGTCCTCGTCGTTCATCCGATGCACGAGCTCGGCCGTGCTCAACAGGTCGAGATCCCCGCGCTCGGTCGTGGACGCCTCGGTGCCGAGGCCTTCCAGTACGGAGAGGAGGGAGGCGAGGCGGGAATCGTCATTCGGCACGGTGGACGAACCTTTCGTGAGGGAGATCGGTGCGGCGTGCGATCAGCAGCGCGCCGTCGAGGGCATCGCCGGCGGCGAGGACCACCCGGCGTCCGGCAGCGTGCAGCGAGGAGACGAGGCTGTCTCGGAACCAGGCGTGATCCGTGAGGCCGCCGTGCAGCGCGATGTCGCGAGTCAATGACGAGGCGGCGACGGCCGTGGCGGTGAGCAGGCGGATGCCTTCCGTCGCGATCCGGTGGGCGACGTCGTCACCGGTCTCCGCGGCGTCGAGCACGAGAGGCGCCAGGGAGCCGAGACGCCGCGCGACCGATCCCTCCTCGGCGAGCCAGGAGACCACGTCGTCGGCGGGAAGGATGCTCGCGGCGACTGTTTCACTCAGTCGCGTATCGGGTCCGAGCCCGGCGGTCGCCCGC
>NZ_JBLVOH010000049.1:4502-7234 GCF_053543675.1 Microbacterium umsixpiens | reverse complement strand
CGCTCTCCAACGGCGCGCTGACCGCGACCGTGAACGCCGACGGCACCGTCCGCATCGACGGCGCGGACGGCTCGTCGATCGACGGCGCGCTCGCTCTCGTCGACGACGGCGACTGCGGCGACTCGTACAACTACGGCCCGGTCGATGCGGCATCCGCCGTCTCGACGCCCTCGTCGGTCGAGGTGACCGTGCTCGAGGAGGGGCCGCTGCGCGGACGCATCCGCATCCGCCGGGTCTACGACCTGCCGGAGCGCCTGGACGCGGACCGGCGGCGCTCGACCGCGACGGTGCCGCTGGTGACCGAGACCACGATCGAGCTGCGCGAGGGCGAGGGCTTCCTGCGCGTCGGCGTCGACTACGTGAACACCGCCTCCGATCACCGGCTCCGGGTGCTGGTGCCCGTCGACGGCGCGGGTCTCGACTCCTCCCGCAGTGCCGGGCAGTACGGCACGACCGTGCGCGGACGCGAGGCCGAGGGCGGTTGGGGCGAGTTCCCGCTGCCGACGTATCCGGCGTACCGCTTCGCCGCCGCGGGCTCGACCGCGGTGCTGGTGCAGAAGCTGTCGGAGTACGAGCTGGTGTCGACGGCCGACGCGCCGGATGCTCTCGCGGTCACGCTGTCGCGCTCGGTCGGGATGATGAGCGTGAACGTGCACCCGCTGCGCGACGAGCCGGCCGGATCCGAGATCCCCGTGCCGGGCGCCCAGTACCTCGGGGTCGCCGTGCACACCGATCTGGCGATCCTGGTCGGCGCCGACGACGCGACCGCGGTGCGCGCCGCCGATCTCTTCCGGCACGACCCGCTCGTGGTCCGCGGTTCGGGTGCGGCCGACGGCCCGCTGCCCGAGGCGGCGTTCCCCGTGCGGCTGTCGGGTGATGTGGTGCTGGAGTCGGCGCGACGCGTCGGCACCGAGGCCGAGCTCCGGTTCGTGAACTACCTGACCGAGGAGCGCGAGGTGGCGTTCACGTCACCCGGCGACTGGGCGCGGGTCGACCTGGCCGGTGAGGTGCAGGACGGCGCCTTCGACGCGGCGGCTGCTCGTGCCGTCGGCGGCGGGATGCTCAGCATCCGCCGGGCGATCGACTGATCACGGCAAGTGAGCGACTAAGTGCTAATGTTAAGACAAATGATCGAGGGAGAGGGGGAGCGATGACCGAGCACACATCGGTCCCGGAGATCCTGGCCATCGGGCGCCTGGGTGTCGACCTGTATCCGCTGCAGGACGGCGTCGGCCTCGGCGAGGTCGCCAGCTTCGGCAAGTACCTCGGCGGCAGCGCTGCGAACGTCTCGGTCGCCGCCGCACGGTACGGCCATGACACCGCACTGCTCTCCCGCGTCGGTGACGACCCCTTCGGGCGGTACCTGCGCACAGAGCTCGAGCGCCTCGGGGTGCACAACCGGTACGTCGCGACCGACGCGACGTACAAGACCCCGATCACGTTCTGCGAGATCTTCCCGCCGGACGACTTCCCGCTGTACTTCTATCGCGAACCGACCGCCCCCGACCTGCAGATCCGGCCGGGCGACGTCGACGAGGCCGCGGTGCGGCAGGCTGCGCTCGTCTGGTTCACCGCGACCGGCCTGAGCGAGGAGCCGAGCCGGCAGACGCACCTCGAGCTCCTCCGGGCGCGCGGGCGCCGAGCGCACACCGTGTTCGATCTGGACTACCGCCCCATGTTCTGGGAGACGCCCGACGAGGCCCGCGTGCAGATCCAGCGGGCGCTGGAGTTCGCCACGGTCGCCGTGGGAAACCGCGAGGAGTGTGAGGTCGCGGTCGGCGAGACCGACCCGCAGCGTGCGGCGGATGCGCTCCTCGAGCGCGGCGTCGAGCTGGCGATCGTGAAGCAGGGACCCCGCGGAGTGCTCGCCAAGACGCGGTCGAGGCAGGTCGAGATCCCCGCGACCGCGGTCGAGGTCGTGAACGGACTCGGTGCCGGCGACGCGTTCGGCGGTGCGCTCTGCCATGGACTGCTCGCCGAGTGGGAGCTGGAGAAGACCCTGACCTATGCGAATGTGGCGGGCGGCATCGTCGCCGGACGCCGGGAATGCTCGACGGCGATGCCGACCGAACGCGAGGTCGCCGAGGTCGTGAACGGAGATGCGTGAGATGACAGCCCTGACCGAAGAGGACTTCCACCGGCTCCGGACGGTGCGCGCGGAGTCGCCGCACGCGATCCGCGAGACGCTGGCCGGACGTCGCCGTCGCGACATCATCCGTGGGGACGGGCGGCTGTTCATCATCGCCGCCGATCACCCCGCACGCGGTGCGCTCGCGGTCGGCGGGTCGCCGTTCGCCATGGCCGACCGCTATGAGCTGCTCGATCGGCTCGCGATCGCCCTGCGGCATCCGGGGGTGGACGGTGTGCTCGGCACCCCCGACATCATCGACGACCTGGCGATGCTGGGCCTGCTCGACGACAAGATCGTCGTCGGGTCGATGAACCGCGGCGGGCTCCGCGGAGCGACCTTCGAGATGGACGACCGCTACACCGGGTACGACGTGCCCGCGATGGTGGACTCCGGCATCGACTTCGCCAAGGCACTGCTGCGCGTGAACCTCGACGACGACGGGACGGCGCCCACGCTGGCCTCGACGGCCGACGCGGTGACCGCGGCCGCACGGGCCGACCTGCCGATCATGCTCGAGCCGTTCCTCAGCCGCCGGGTCGACGGCCGGGTCGTCAACGACCTGAGCCCGGATGCCGTGATGCTGTCGATCGCGATCGCCAGC
>NZ_JBLVOH010000049.1:0-4482 GCF_053543675.1 Microbacterium umsixpiens | reverse complement strand
CGAGCAGCGCGAGCACCTGGTTGAAGCTTCCGGTCGTCGACGACATGGAACGCGTGCTCGCGGCGACGACGCTGCCCGTGCTGCTGCTCGGCGGCGACGCGGGCGCCGACCCCGACGACACGTTCTCGTCCTGGGAGGACGCCCTCTCGCTCCCCGGCGTGCGCGGCCTGACCGTCGGCCGCACTCTCCTCTACTCGTCGGACATCGACGTGGCATCCGCCATCGACGTCGCGGCCTCCCTCGTCCACCCCGGGCTGACCGCCTGATCGCCCTCTCCGCAGAAGGACACGCATGACCTCCGCTTCCGACATCCCCGTCATCGCCCATTGGATCGACGGGGCCGCCCGCGCCTCGGCGAGCGGCCGCACGGCTCCCGTCCACAACCCCGCGACGGGGGCGGTGACCGGGCATGTCGCCCTGGCCGACGACTCCGAGATCGCGGACGCCATCGCGTCCGCGCGGCGCGGATTCCAGGTGTGGAGCGCCTACTCGATCGCGCGGCGCCAGGCGGTGATGTTCGCGTTCCGTGAGCTGCTGAACGCGCGCAAGGGTGAGCTGGCGGCGATCATCACGGCCGAGCACGGCAAGGTCCGCTCCGATGCGATGGGCGAGATCCTGCGCGGACAGGAGGTCGTGGAACTCGCGACCGGGTTCCCGCACCTGATCAAGGGCGCCTACTCGGAGAACGTCTCGACCGGCATCGACGTGTACTCCCTCAAGCAGCCGCTCGGCGTCGTCGGCATCATCTCCCCGTTCAACTTCCCCGCGATGGTGCCGATGTGGTTCTTCCCGGTCGCGATCGCCGCGGGCAACGCCGTGGTGCTCAAGCCCAGCGAGAAGGACCCGTCCGCCGCGCTCTGGCTCGCCGCCCTCTGGGCCGAGGCCGGGCTGCCCGATGGCGTGTTCACCGTGCTGCAGGGCGACAAGCAGGCGGTGGACGGGCTGCTGGAGAGCCCGGACGTCGCTTCGATCTCGTTCGTCGGCTCGACGCCCATCGCGCAGTACATCTACGAGACCGCGTCCCGCCACGGCAAGCGCGTGCAGGCGCTCGGCGGCGCGAAGAACCACATGCTCGTCCTGCCGGATGCCGACCTCGACCTCGTCGCCGACCAGGCCGTGAACGCGGGATTCGGCGCGGCGGGGGAGCGGTGCATGGCCGTCTCGGTCCTGCTCGCGGTCGAGCCGGTGGCGGACGAGCTGATCGAGCGCATCTCGCAGCGCATCGCGGGGCTGCGCATCGGCGACGGTGCGGGCGGTGCCGACGGCGAGCCCGACATGGGTCCGCTGATCACGGCGGAGCACCGCGCGAAGGTGTCGGGCTACGTCGACATCGCCGAGGCCGACGGGGCGCGCATCGTGGTCGACGGCAGAGGGTTGACGGTCGACGGGAACGAGGACGGCTTCTGGTTCGGGCCGACGCTCATCGACGAGATCCCGACCTCCTCGCGGGCGTACCAGGAGGAGATCTTCGGTCCGGTGCTGTCGGTGGTGCGGGTGCAGACCTTCCAGGAGGGGGTCGACCTGATCAACTCCGGCCGGTTCGGCAACGGGACCGCGATCTTCACCAACGACGGTGGGGCGGCCCGCCGCTTCCAGCACGAGGTCCAGGTCGGGATGATCGGCATCAACGTGCCCATCCCGGTTCCCGTCGCGTACCACTCGTTCGGCGGGTGGAAGGCATCGCTGTTCGGCGACGCGAAGGCGTACGGTGTCCATGGCTTCGACTTCTTCACCCGCGAGAAGGCGATCACCAGTCGCTGGCTCGACCCCGCCCTCCACGGCGGCATCGACCTCGGCTTCCCCCAGAACAGCTGAGCAGCGGATGCGGGCAGGAGAGGCCATGACCGAGGACGGGAACTGGTTCCACCGCCGGGGCGCGATCGGCCGCGACGGCTGGGAGAGCGTGGTCGACGACGCGACGCCCGGCTGGGCGCACACCGGCATCCGCATCGGCGAGCTCGGCGCGGGGGAGAGCCTCGCGCTCGCCGACACCGGGGTGGAGCGGATCATCGTGCCGCTCTCCGGGTCGTTCTCCGTGGCGCACACCGAGGAGGGATCGACCGCCGAGACGCTGCTCGCCGGTCGCCGCTCCGTGTTCGACGGTCCGAGCGACGTGCTCTACCTCTCGGCGGCGGCCACGGCCGTCATCACGGGCTCCGGTCGGGTGGCCGTGGCGTCTTCGCCCACCTCGGTCGTGCATCCCACGCGGCACATCCTCGCGGCCGAGACCCCGGTCGAACTCCGTGGCGCCGGCGCCTCCAGCCGGCAGGTGCACAACTTCGGCACACCGGAGGCGCTCGACGCCGAGCGCCTCATCGTGTGCGAGGTCATCACGCCCGCCGAGAACTGGTCGTCGTACCCGCCGCACAAGCACGACGAGCACGTGCCGGGGCGAGAATCCCGGCTCGAGGAGATCTACTACTTCGAGGCGGCGCCCACGCGCTCGAGCGGAGACGCCGCCGCCGACGCGGCCTTCGGGATGTTCGCGACCTACTCCTCGGGCGCCGGCGAGATCGACATCGCCGAACGGGTGCGCACCGGCGACATCGCGCTGGTGCCGTTCGGATTCCACGGTCCCGCCGTGGCCGCTCCCGGCTACGACCTCTACTACCTCAACGTCATGGCCGGCCCCGACCGGGAGCGGGCCTGGCTCATCACCGACGACCCCGCGCACGCGTGGGTGCGCGACAGCTGGAGCGGGCAGGACATCGATCCCCGGCTGCCCTACCGAGCAGAGGGAGAACTCTGATGCAGACCAGACGGATGACGGTCGGCCAGGCACTGGTCGAGTTCCTCTCGCGGCAGTGGACGGTCGACGGCGACATCCGCGAGCGCACCGTGCCCGGCATGTTCGGCATCTTCGGTCACGGGAACGTCGCCGGTCTCGGCCAGGCGCTGCAGCAGTACAACCTCGAGCAGCCCGACCTGATGCCCTACCACCAGGCCCGCAACGAGCAGGCGATGGTGCACCAGGCCGTCGGGTTCGCCCGGATGCATCGCCGCAGGGCGACGTTCGCGAGCACGGCCTCGGTCGGTCCCGGCGCCACGAACATGCTCACCGGTGCGGCGCTCGCGACCACCAACCGGCTGCCGGCGCTGCTGCTGCCGAGCGACACCTTCGCCACCCGGGTCGCGGACCCCGTGCTGCAGCAGTTGGAGCGCCCGCACGACATCGGGCTCACCGTGAACGACGCGTTCCGCCCGCTCTCGGTCTTCTTCGACCGGGTGCAGCGCCCGGAGCAGCTGTTCTCGATCGCGCTCGCCGCGATGCGCGTCCTCACCGATCCCGCCGAGACCGGTGCGGTGACGATCGCCCTGCCCGAAGACGTGCAGGCCGAAGCGCTGGAGGTCCCCCTCGAGTTCCTCCAGGACCGGGAGTGGCACATCCGCCGGCCGCTGCCGGAGCGCGGACCGTTGGCGCGGGCGGTGGCGGCGATCCGCGGCGCGAAGCAGCCGCTCCTCGTCGCGGGTGGCGGTGTCATCTACTCCGAGGCGGAGCAGGCGCTGCGGGCGTTGGTCGAGGCCACGGGCATCCCGGTCGGCACGACGCAGGCGGGCGGCGGCGCGCTGCCGTGGGATCACCCCCAGTACCTGGGCGGGATCGGCGCGACCGGCACCACCGCGGCGAACCGCATCGCGGCGGAGGCCGACGTCATCATCGGCGTCGGCACCCGGTACAGCGACTTCACGACGGCATCCCGCACGGCCTTCCAGAACCCCGACACGGTGTTCGTCAACATCAACGTCGCGGCCTTCGACGCCTACAAGCACGGCTCGCAGCTGCCCGTCGTCGCGGATGCCAGGGAGACCCTGGTCGTGCTGCGCGACGAGCTCGACGGATACCGCGTCGCACCGGCGCTGAGCGCACGGATCGCCGATGAGAAGCGCGAGTGGGATGCGGTCGTCGACCGGGCGCTCGCCCCCACGGGCCGCGAGCTGCCGGGCCAGCCCGAGATCATCGGCGCCGTGCGCGGGGCCGTGGCCGACGAAGACGTGATCGTGCAGGCGGCCGGCTCGCTCCCCGGCGACCTGCACAAGCTCTGGCGCGTCAGCGATCCGCTCGGCTATCACGTCGAATACGCATACTCCTGCATGGGGTACGAAATCGCGGGAGGACTCGGCGTCAAGCGCGGGCTCACGGCATCCGGCGACGAGCGCGACGTCGTCGTCATGGTCGGCGACGGCTCGTACCTGATGCTGAGCTCCGAGCTCGCGACGGCCGTGGCCGAGGGGATCAAGATCATCGTCGTGCTCATCCAGAACCAGGGCTATGCCTCGATCGGGCACCTCTCGGAGACGGTCGGCTCGGAGCGCTTCGGCACCGAGTACCGCCGCTACGACGACGAGGCGCGCAACTTCCAGCGCGGCGACGTGCTGCCGGTCGACCTCGCCATGAACGCGCGCAGCTACGGCGTCGACGTCATCGAGATCGCGAAGGGCCCCGCGGCGGTCGACGACCTGCGTGCCGCGGTCGCCGCCGCG
>NZ_JBLVOH010000048.1:6868-9828 GCF_053543675.1 Microbacterium umsixpiens | reverse complement strand
CGAGGGCCGCGGGCCGACCCCGAAGGCGGAGGACCGCGCGTGGCACCCCGCAGGCAAGCGCAAGGCCGCAGCCGAGCGCTACGCCGCGTCGGGCGGCAAGGGGCGCCCCGGCGGCAGTCGTCCGGGGTCCGGCGGCGGTGCGAACCGTGCGCCGAAGGCCAAGGCGGGGGACGACACCGAGAATGTCACCGGGCGCAACTCCGTCCTCGAGGCTTTGCGGGCGAAGATCCCGGCGACGGCGTTCTACATCGCGCAGCGCGTCGAGATGGACGACCGTGTGAAGGAGATGCTGGCGATCGCCACGAATCGCGGGATCCCCGTGATGGAGGTCACCCGTCCGGAGCTCGACCGCATGGCCGGCTTCGACGGCGTGCACCAGGGCGTCGCGATCAAGGTGCCGCCGTACGAGTACGCCCACCCACAGGATCTGCTCGAGCAAGTCATCGACAAGGGCGAGGTCCCGCTGTTCGTGGCGCTCGACGGCATCACGGACCCCCGTAACCTGGGCGCGATCATCCGCTCCACCGCGGCGTTCGGTGGGCACGGCATCATCCTTCCGCAGCGCCGCTCGGCCGGTGTCAACTCCGCAGCCTGGAAGACGAGTGCCGGAGCAGTCGCACGGACCCCCGTCGCGCTGGCGACCAACCTCACCGCGCAGCTCAAGGAGTTCAAGAAGCAGGGCGTGTTCGTGCTCGGCCTCGACGGCGACGGTGACGTGTCGCTCCCCGAGCTCCAGCTGGCTGATCGTCCTGTCGTGATCGTGGTCGGCTCGGAAGGCAAGGGGCTGTCCCGTCTGGTCTCCGAGACGTGCGATCAGATCGTCTCGATCCCGATCTCTGCGGCCGCTGAATCCCTGAACGCCGGCATCGCGACCTCGGTCGCGCTCTACCAAGTCGCGTCTCTCCGCGCCGCGAAGAACTAGACCGTCCGAGGAAAGGCAGATCATGGCCCGTATCATCGTGCTCGGAGGGACCGGCTACGCCGGTCGTCACATCGTCCGGGAGGCGGTGAGTCGCGGCCATGCGGTGATCGCGATCTCCCGATCGGAACCCACCGAACCGGTGGCGGGAGCCGCATATCTGCAGGGTTCCGCCCTCGACCTCGATCCGATCGCGGAAGCGTTCGTCGGGGCGGATGCCGTCGTGTCGGCGCTCTCCCCTCGCGGCGACATGGAAGATCGTGCGCTCGAGGCGCTGTCGAACGTCGTCGACCGGGTCGCGGGCACCGAGACGCGTCTCGGTGTCGTCGGCGGTGCAGGTGGCAGCCTGGTGGCTCCCGGGGGACCGCGTCTGTTCGACCAGGATTTCCCTGAGGAGTACAAGCATGAGGCGCAGGTCGGCATCGACTCCCTCGCGCTCCTCGAGGAGACGGAGGCCGACCTCGACTGGTTCTTCATCCACCCCGCTGAGGTGTTCGGTCCCTGGGCCGAAGGCGAGCGCACCGGGCACTATCGCGACGGCGGCGACGTGATCGTCCGCGATGCCGACGGCAAGTCGTTCATCTCCGGCGCGGATTTCGCGGTCGCCGTGGTGGACGAGATCGAGCAGGGCAACCACCACCGAGAGCGGTTCACCGTCGGCTACTGACGCCACGACTTTCGGCGACCGCGGAGGTGTCAGACCAGGTCGCGCCAGTCGATGTCCTCATCGTCATCGGCCACCGGAGTCGCACCGGTGACGACCGGCAGGCTCATCGTCTCGGTCGGCGGGCCCATGATGGTCGCCTCGTCACGCCGGTGTCGCAGCACTTCGTTGATGTAGCTGGTCAGCACCTCGGCGAGCGGCACCGAGCGCCCCTGCGCCTGCGAGAGGTACCAGCGGTGCTCGAGCACCTGGTGGAAGACCTCGGCGGGCTCCAGCTTGGCTCGTAGCTCGTACGGGATCGCGCGCACCACCGGCTCGAAGACACGGGTGAGCCACTCGTGCGCGTACATCTCCTCGTCCGCCCACTGCTTCGTCGAGCGGGCGCGGAACTCGTCGAGGTCGTTCAGCAGGCGTCGCGCCTGGTTCTCCTCGACGTCCAGCCCCGTCAGACGGATCAGGCGGCGCTGGTGGTGACCGGCATCCACCACCTTCGGCTGGATCTCGACGACGGTGCCGTCCGCGGTCGTCGACATGGACATCTCGTCGATGTCGAACCCCAGGGCGTTGAGGCGCTCGACCCGCTCCGTGATGCGCCAGGTCTCCGCCGCCGAGAAGGACTCCTGGGCGGTGAGCTCGGCCCACAGCGATCGATACGACGAGACGATGCCGTCGGCGATCGCCACCGCGTCGACACCGTGTTCGAGGCGACCGCCCGCGGCGAGGTCCATGATCTCGCCGGCGATGTTCGTGCGGGCCAGGTCGAGATCGTAGGCGCGCTGACCGTCGGTCAGCCCCTCCTCGTGCAGCTCACCCGTCTCCGCATCGACCAGATACGCGGCGAACGCGCCCGCGTCGCGGCGGAACAGCGTGTTCGACAGGGAGACGTCGCCCCAATAGAAGCCGACGTTGTGCAGCCGCACCAACAGCAGGGCCAGGGCATCGACGAGGCGGGTCGCGGTGTCGGGGCGCAGCACCCGCGTGAAGAGCGCGCGATAGGGCATCGAGAAACGCAGGTGAGAGGTGACCAGCGCGGCCGGAAGAGCCTCGCCGTCGGCATCCGTACGCCCGGCGATCACCGCGACCCGGTCGACGCAGGGCACGTCGAGGCGGGCGAGATTGCCGAGCATGTCGTACTCGCGCTGGGCCATCTCCGCCGTGGTCTCCTTCACGGCGATGACCCGGCCGGAGAGGTCGGCGAAGCGCACGAGGTGGCGGGAGAGCCCCTTCGGGAGCGACACGATGTGCTCCGACGGCCACTTCGCCAGTGTCGTGGACCAGGGGAGGGACAACAGCCCCGGATCGATCTTGCTGGCGGTGATCCGCAGCGAATCCTGCATGATGCTCCCTGGTCGAGGTGGGACAGAAAGAGACGCGGGG
>NZ_JBLVOH010000048.1:3918-6848 GCF_053543675.1 Microbacterium umsixpiens | reverse complement strand
CCGCGTCTGTGGATCCGATCAGGCGGAGACGACCGGCTTGTCGTTCAGGCGCTCGCCGGACTCGATGTCGAACGCGTGCACGTGGCCCGGGTTCGCAGCGAGCGTGACCGTCTCGCCGGCGTTCGGGTGGCTGCGACCGTCGACGCGGGCGACGATGTCGCTGCGCTTGCCGTTGATCTCGGTGTGGCCGTAGAGGTAGCCGTCGGCGCCGAGCTCCTCGACGAGGTCGACGACGACGGGAAGGCCCTTGCCGTCGGCCGGTCCGACCGTGATGTCCTCAGGGCGCACGCCGACCGTGACCTGGCTGCCGTTCGCGCGGCCGACGGTGTCGCGGTCGAGCGGGACGACCTCGGACCCGAAGCGGATGCCGCCGTCGGCGAGGTCGGCCGCGAAGAGGTTCATCGCGGGCGAGCCGATGAATCCGGCGACGAAGACGTTGTTCGGCTTCTCGTACAGGTCGCGCGGGGAGCCGACCTGCTGGAGCAGACCGTCCTTGAGGACCGCGATGCGGTCGCCCATGGTCAGAGCCTCGGTCTGGTCGTGCGTGACGTAGACCGTGGTGACGCCGAGGCGACGCTGCAGCGAAGCGATCTGCGTACGGGTCTGCACGCGGAGCTTGGCGTCGAGGTTCGACAGCGGCTCATCCATGAGGAACACCTGAGGCTGACGCACGATGGCGCGACCCATGGCGACGCGCTGACGCTGACCACCCGAGAGGGCCTTCGGCTTGCGAGTCAGGTAGGGCTCGAGGTCGAGGAGCTTGGCGGCTTCGAGAACTCGGGATGCGCGCTCTTCCTTGCCGACGCCGGCGATCTTGAGCGCGAAGCCCATGTTCTCGGCGACGGTCATGTGCGGGTACAGTGCGTAGTTCTGGAAGACCATCGCGATGTCGCGGTCCTTCGGCGGGACATCGGTCACGTCGCGGTCGCCGATGAGGATGCGGCCGGCGTTGACCTCTTCGAGGCCGGCCAGCATGCGGAGGGACGTGGACTTACCGCAACCGGAGGGACCGACGAGGACGAGGAACTCGCCGTCACCGACCTCGAGGTTCAGCTTGTCGACGGCCGGACGGGTTCCGCCGGGGTACAGGCGGGTGGCCTCGTCGAAAGTCACAGATGCCATTGTCTTTTCTCCTTCACCGGCAGGTACGTGCCGGACGATCCGTAGTGATGAAGCGGCGGGTGACCCCGCCGTGACCCCTCATTGGGTCGGGATCAGTATGACATGAACGGCGGTACCTGGGTATTTCTCAGCCTCACTGACTACCATCGAACTCGGCCGCGCGCAGCGGCGATCGTCGCTCGGCGGCGATCGGGGCCAACCCGGACCCCCGTTGAGACTCACAGAGGAACGATG
Source organism: Microbacterium umsixpiens (assembly GCF_053543675.1). Classification (NCBI taxonomy): domain Bacteria; kingdom Bacillati; phylum Actinomycetota; class Actinomycetes; order Micrococcales; family Microbacteriaceae; genus Microbacterium; species Microbacterium umsixpiens. The sequence goes on along the minus strand of NZ_JBLVOH010000048.1, from coordinate 5,492 downwards.
TCGAGCGACGAAACGCCGAACGTCCCGACGCCTCGCAATTCCCGCGAGGCCGTACGGGAGAAGGCTCAGAGAGTGCACGCCCAGCAGTCCAGGGCGCGTCTCATGCGACGGATCATCATCGGCGCGGTGGCGCTCGTCGCGGTGGGTGCGATCGGCACCGCGGTGACCCTCGCGGTGTCCTCCCAGGTCACCAAGCCGCGGCTCACGCCGACCGGCATGGAATCGGATGGCGTGGTCGTCACCGACCTCGAGTCGTTCGCGGGAACCGGCGCGGTGCCGGAGACCCCGTCTCCTGAGGCGACCGACGCCGGCGAATCGGCCAGCCCGACGCCGGAGCCGACGGCGTCCGGAAAGGTCGACATCCACGTGTACGTCGACTACCTGTCGCCCGACGCCGGGGAGTTCGAGCGTGCAAACGCCCGACAGCTCGCCGGTTGGATCGGCGAGGACGCGGTCACGGTCAGCTATCACCCGGTCGCCCTGCTCACCGCCAGTTCCAACGGAACCAAGTACTCGCTCCGCTCGGCTGCCGCTGCGGCCTGCGTCGCCACGCACTCGCCTGCCCAATTCTACGCGTTCAACCATGACCTGCTCGACGACCAGCCCGAGGTCGGCAGCGACGGCCTCTCCGACGAGGACCTCGCGAACCTCGCCGGTGCTGTCGGAGTCGACAACGCCAAGGCCGTGCGGTCGTGCATCGAGGACGGCGACTTCGTCGGCTGGGCGAAGGAGGCGACGACCAGGGCCCTGGACGGACCGCTCGCCGGCTCCGACGACCTGGTGCTGACGGCAGCGCCGATGATCGTCGCGAACGGCGAGGCCTACGTCGGGGCGCTGGACGACCCGGCCGAGTTCTCGCAGTTCGTGCTCAGCGTCGCGAGCGATGCCTCGCGTGCGACGTCGACGCCTTCGCCCACCACGACCCCGTAGGTCGAAGCCGGGTCGATGCCATCGCTAAGCTGGTGGCATCCGCCGACTTGGCGCAATTGGTAGCGCACCGTACTTGTAATACGGGGGTTACGGGTTCGAGTCCCGTAGTCGGCTCTTCAATCCCTCACGAGAGTGGGGATCCGCGGATTCAGTTCTCAGCGGCGATCTCGGGTGCGTCCCTCACCTCGTCGATGAGGCTGATGCCTCCCGTGGAGCTCGCGGACTGCATCAGGTCCTGGATCCATTTCGGATTCAGCTGCGGCGCCTCCGGCTCGTCGAAGGTGAAGCGGAGCGGTATCGACGGGTGCAGCCAGATCGTCGACCGTCCCATGGGCTGCCCTTCAGGGTGCCGCCACGAAAGAGTGAAACTCTCGTTGCGTCGGAGCTTCGTCGCGATGACGACCTTCAGATGCGCGAGTGCGCGGTCCTCGATGTAAATCTCGTCACCGCTGCCGTACTGGATCGTGCCCATGCCAGAACGATAGTCGCCCCATGCGGATGGGCCGAATCCCTGTGCCCGCGCCGATGTCGAGGGTGCGAACCTGAAAACGCATTCCGATGTATCGCCTCAGTCGATGATATGTTACACATCAGGCAGGTTTCCTGGCGGGCCTCTAGATCGTGCCAGGTAGAAGACGCGCACG
>NZ_JBLVOH010000048.1:0-3898 GCF_053543675.1 Microbacterium umsixpiens | reverse complement strand
CCGGCCACCGGCGCTTGCCTGCTTGGTTTCGGGGACCCAGACAGCAAGCGAGAGGGCGAGATCTTGAGCAGTGCACCCGATACGGCGACGGTCACTCCGGAGTGGCAACACGACTACCCGTACGCGAAGAAGCTCTCCACGGCGGAGTACGAACGAGAGAAGCGGTTGCTGCAGATCGAGCTCCTGAAGCTCCAGTCGCACATCAAGCACTCCTCCGAGCGCTTGCTCATCCTGTTCGAAGGACGCGACGCGGCGGGGAAGGGCGGGGCGATCAAGCGCTTCATGGAGCATTTGAACCCTCGAGGAGCCCGGGTCGTCGCGCTCGACAAGCCGACGGATGCCGAGCGTACGCAGTGGTATTTCCAGCGCTACATCGCGCACTTGCCTTCGGGCGGCGAGATCGTGATGATGGACCGCTCCTGGTACAACCGCGCCGGCGTCGAACGGGTCATGGGGTACTGCTCATCGGCCGAGTACGAAGAATTCATGCAGACCGCGCCGCAGTTCGAGCGGATGATCGTGGGGTCGGGCATCCGCCTCATCAAGCTGTGGTTCTCGGTGGGAGAGGCCGAACAGCGACGCCGGTTCAGGCGCCGTAGCGAGGATCCCGTCAAGCAGTGGAAGCTGAGCCCCACGGACCTCGCCAGCATCGACCGCTGGGCGGACTACACGGCGGCGAAGGAAGCGATGTTCTTTCACACGGACACGCCGACCGAGCCCTGGATCGTCATCAAGTCGAACGACAAGAAGAGGGCTCGGCTCGAGGCGATGAGGTGCGTCCTCGCCCGATTCGACTACCCCGGCAAAGATCCCCTGGTCGCTCACGCCCCGGACACCCGGCTCGTCGGGCGGCCCTCGCAGATCTACGACGAGGGCGAGACGCCCAGAAGCGATTCCTCCCCTGCCGACCACGAAAAGTGACGTCATCCGGGAATGCGCGAAGACCGATCCGCGGTTGTCTTCGTCATGACTCGTATCGGCACCAGTGATCTTGACGTCCTCCCGCTCGCACTCGGCGGCAACGTGTTCGGTTGGACAGCCGATCGCGATGCGTCGTTCGCAGTGCTCGATGCATTCGTCGACGGGGGCGGCGACTTCGTCGACACGGCCGATTCATACAGCTCCTGGGTGCCGGGCAACAACGGTGGCGAGAGCGAGACGATCATCGGCGAGTGGCTCGCCTCCCGCAAGCCGTCCGGCGTCGTCGTCGCGACGAAGGTGAGTCAGCACCCGGAGTTCCGCGGCCTCTCCGGAGCGAATGTGCGAAAGGCGGCCGAGGCCTCGCTCCGGCGTCTCGGCGCCGACGAGATCGACCTGTACTACGCGCACTTCGACGACGACACCGTTCCACTGGAAGAGACGGTCGCCGCGTTCGGACAGCTCGTCGAGGACGGGCTGGTGCGTCACGTGGCGGTGTCGAACTACTCCGCCGAACGCATCAGAGAGTGGATCGAGATCGCGCGTCGCACGGGCGTCGCTGCGCCGGTCGCCGTTCAGCCGCACTACAACCTCGTTCATCGCCATGAGGTCGAGGACACCATCATCCCGGTCGCCGAGGAGTTCGAGCTCGGGCTTGTTCCCTACTACGCGCTGGCGAGCGGATTCCTGACCGGCAAGTACCGCTCGTCCGATGTCGCGGGGCAGGACTCCCCGCGTGCGCAGGGCGCCGCGAAGTACGCGACCGAGGCGGGCCTGCGCGTCATCGATGCGCTCGAGCAGATCGCCGCCGCCCACGGCGTGTCGATCGCCGCGACGTCCCTCGCCTGGTTGCGGGCGCAGCCGACCGTGGTCGCGCCGATCGCGAGTGCTCGCACGGTCGCGCAGGTGCCCGACCTTCTGGCGGGTGCTCGCCTCGAACTCTCCACCGACGAGGTGGGGCTGCTCGATCGGGTCTCTGAATGGACCCCCGCCGGCGCCTGATGCCTCAGGTCTCGTTTCCGACGAGGCCGAGTCTGTGCGCCAGGATCACGGCGTGGATGCGGTCGCGCGCGTGGAGCTTCGCCAGCACCCGGCCGACGTGCGTCTTCACGGTGGATTCGCCGACGTAGAGGGTGTGGGCGATCTCGGCGTTGGTCAGCCCGCGTCCGATCGCGAGGAATACGTCTCTCTCGCGTTCGGTGAGCGAGTCCAGTGCCGCGCTCTCCGCGGCATCCGGTGTCGGGGAGGACGAGGCGCTGAGCTGCGGGGTCACGTGCTCGAGGAGCATCCGCGTGATCCGGGGAGAGAGCGCGGCATCGCCACGGTGTACGGCGCGAACGGCAGAGGTCATCTCGTGACGCTGAGCGTCCTTGAGGAGGAAGCCGCTGGCACCGGCACGGATGGCGCCGAAAGCGTATTCGTCGAGGTCGAACGTGGTCAGCACGAGCACTTTCGTCTGAGGGCGATCCCGCACGATGGTCTCGGTGGCAGCGATGCCGTCCAGCTCCGGCATGCGGATGTCCATGAGCACCAGGTCGGGTGCGAGTGCGGCGCTCTGCGCGATCGCCGCCCGCCCGTCGCCGGCCTCACCGACCACGACGATGTCGCTCTCCGCTTCGAGGACCATCCGGAACCCGACGCGAATCAACTCCTGGTCGTCCACCAGAAGCACCCTGATCGCATCCGTCATCCGTCGTCCTCCGTCGATTCGTCTTGTGGGGCGGGGGCAGCCGTCTTCGTCGGCAGCACAGCGCGCAGAACCCATCGTCCCCCGTCGGTCGGCGCGGACTCCACGCTTCCCTGCACGTGAGCGGCGCGCTCGGCGAGTCCGCGCAACCCGAAACCTTCGGTCCCGATGCCACCGGTCGCGCCGTCGTTGACGATGTCGATCGTCACGGAGTCCGGTGTGTACTCCAGCCGCACAGTGATGGCCGACGCGGTCGGGGCATGTCGCATCGCGTTCGTCACGCCCTCCTGCACGATCCGCCCGATCGCGTGGGCGACGGCGGGGGAGACCTCGGCCTGCCCCGCGACCGTGAGCGTCGCGGGGTATCCGGCGCGCTGCGCCGCCTCGACCGTGTCGCGCGGCGGCGCGGGCTTCATGGGTGCCAGGGGCAGCGGAGAGTCGTCATCCCGCAGCACACCGAGCATCGATCGCATCTCGGTCAGGGCCGCACGAGCGGTGTCGGCCGTGTGGATCGCCGCTCTGCGTGCCTGCTCGCGGTCGGGCGTCGCGGCGGCACCCTCGGAAAGCGCCACCATCACCGTCAGCGAGTGGGAGACGATGTCGTGCATCTCCCGAGCGATGCGGGCCCGTTCGGATGCGGCGGCGAGCTGCGCCTGCTGGTCACGCTCGACGAGCAACTGCCGCGAGCGATCGATGACGGCCGACAGATAGCGCTTGCGGCCGCCGACGTTGACTCCGATGAGTGTGCCGATCAGACCGAGCACGATGTAGCTGAGCGCGGTGTCGAGTCCGTTCTGCATCACGATCACGCCGGTGAGCATCAGGAGTCCGCTGAGCAGGAGGAACCACACCGCGCCGATTCCGTAACAGGTCCAGGCGGTGCGTGACGACCGGTAGACCGCGAGACCGTAGCAGGCGACGAGTAGCAGGATGGTGCCACTGGACGGCCCGGTGAACAGACTGGCCGTCCCCAGGATCATGGCCGCGAAGAAGGGAACGAGCGGCGCCCGCCGTCGCCACAGCAGTGTGCTGCACGCCACGACGACCATGGCCACGGTGGCGATGTTGAGCGCGATGTAGGCGGATTCAGGGACGGACTCATCGACGAACCGACCCGCCGGGGCGAGCGAGAGGAACAGGCAGAACAACGTCAGCAGGACGTCGGCGAACACCGGATGACGGGCCCAGTATCGGCGGAAGAGGCCCGGCGCACGCGGAAGCCGCAGCTCCTCGTCCTCTCGGACCGAGTCGCTGCGGCTTCGCGTTCTGCTCACAGGGCCGACTTTACGCGTC
>NZ_JBLVOH010000047.1:17339-21252 GCF_053543675.1 Microbacterium umsixpiens | reverse complement strand
GCTCGTCCGCCCGCGACTCTCACCGCCGACCGAGCTCGAGGACCCGCGCCCGCCCCGGTTCTCCCAGGGCGTGGGGCTGTTCGTCGTCGGCATCGGTCTCGTCCTGCATCTCCTCGGCGTCCCGTGGGCGCTCCCGATCGCCACGGCAGCCGCCTTCATCGCTGCGTTCCTGAACGCCGCCTTCGCCTTCTGCCTCGGTTGCCAGCTCTACCTCCTGCTCCAGCGCGCCGGCATCATCGGGCGCCCCGCCGCCGCCTGATTCCTGTTCCGTCCCGCCAGGCCCCTCGGTAGGCTGGCCGCTACGTGACCCGCGCACCGAGCGGGTCCCGAGAAGCGGAGGAATCATGCCCGTCACCAGCGAAGCCGCCAGCACCTGGACCGGATCGCTCATGGAGGGATCGGGCACGGTCGCGTTCTCGTCGTCGAACCTCGGCACCTTCCCGATCAACTGGAAGGCGCGCAGCGAAGGCAGCGACACCACGACCACGCCGGAGGAGCTCATCGCGGCGGCCCACGCTTCGTGCTTCAGCATGGCGCTCTCCCATGCGCTCGCGGAGAACGGCACCCCGCCGGAGCGTGTCAACACGACGGCCTCGGTCACCTTCAAGCCGGGCGTCGGCATCACGGGCAGCCACCTGAACGTGAACGCGACGGTACCGAACCTGACGCCCGAGGCGTTCCAGGAGATCGCGGCGGGCGCGAAGACCGGCTGCCCGGTGTCGCAGGCTCTCGCCGGCATCGAGATCACTCTCGAGGCGACTCTCGCCTGAGGGATGATGCGGGGGTCAGCGCCGCGAGAGGCGGATCGCCTCGCGGATGCTGGCCCTGGCATCCTTCCGGCGCCCGGCGGCGTCCTGCACGACGCCCAGTCGGTAGCGCGCACGCCAGTCACCGCCGGCTGCGTCGGCCTCGGCGGCGTATCGCGCGATGAGCGGATCCGCGTCGGCGCGGGCGATGCGACCGCTCGGCGTCAGCTCCGTCTCCACCGGAGGCATCCCGCCTTCCGCATCGAGCAGACGTCCGAGGCGGTCCGCACCGAAGCCGAACATCATCTCGCGAACCAGCGCCCAGGCCCCGATCGGAGCAAGCACCAGCAGTGTGACACCCATGCCGATGGACACCGGAGAGCCGACCGAGATGAACATCACGGCCAGCCAGATCGCGACGGCGAGATAGACGAGCAGCGCCGCGGCCATCAGGCCGACGCCGATCCGCGACATCACGAGCGGATGCCGATGTCGATCATGTTCTCCAGGCCGACGACCACACCGGCGGCCTGAACCGCGAACGGCACGGCGAGCCGGATCCCCGGCGCATAGGCGAGCGCCGAGTCGGTGGTGTCATGCGTGAACGTCAGCGACTCGCCGGGGCCGGACAGGATGACCTCCTGCTTGGCGACGACTCCGGGCCGCCGCAACGAGTGGATCGGCACGCTGCCGACCTGCTGCCCCCGTGCACGCTGATCCGCATGCGGAGCGCTGACAGGGCCCTGCTCCGCGCGGGCCGCCGCGATCAGCTCGGCGGTGCGCACAGCCGTGCCGCTCGGCGAATCGATCTTGGTCTCGCGGTGCGCTTCGATGATCTCGGCGGAGCCGAAGAACGGGGCGGCGGCCGCAGCCAGCGCCGACCCGAGCACTGAGCCGAGCGAGAAGTTCGGGATGAACACCGCGCCGGTGCCGGCAGCTTCGACGAGAGGACGCACGAGGGCGATCCGTTCCGAAGACCACCCGGAAGTCGCGACGAGGACGTTGATGCCCCGTTCGACGGCGGCGCGGACGACCTCGATGCTGACCTGGGGCGTCGAGGCATCGACGACGAGATCGGCCCCGTCGAGCTCGGAGAGATCACTCGACGAGGTCAGCACGCGGCTCACCTCGAAGCCCTCGAGCTCATCGATCACCGCACCGATGATCGTGCCGAGCTTCCCGGTTCCGCCGACGAGGGCTACCTGCGTGGTCATGCGTCCAGTCTATTTCGCGGGACGCGGTCCGTCCGGGGGCGCGCGGGCGGTGCTCCGCCGTTCTGGAAGCGAGAGCTCTCAGACGAGAAGCGCGTCGGGGATTCCCGTTCGCAGCTCCACCGGAAGATGCCCGGTGTCGTTGTGCGTGAGAAGCGTCCACGGCCGCCCCTGCTTCTGCGCGATGACGGTCAGACCGCAGTGGGACTGGTTCAACGTCATCCATCGCCACTCCGGCGCCGCGAGCACTTCGCGCACGAACCACGAGATCACGAAGTTGTGTGTGATCAGCACCTCATGCACCTCCCCGGTCTTGCGCACGAGGAACTCCTCGACCGCATCCGACATCTGCGCGCGCCCCGCTTCGATCTCGGCTTCGGTGACCGAGCCGAAGAACGGCTCGAACACCGCGGGAGTCTCTTCGGTCATCCCGGTGGGGACGCAATCGAAGAGCAGCGCGGTGGGCTCAGGATCGACCGACGGCAGACGAGCAGCGATCGCTCGAGCCGTCTCATTCGCGCGGAGCAACGGCGAATGCCATACCGCGTCGAGCGGAAGCCCGGACAGTCGGTCGGCGATCAGCTCGGCCTGACGCTGCCCTCGGGGAGAAAGGGGTCCGTCGGCGAGACCATGCTCCGCATCCTGATGTTCACCATGTCTGACCAGATATATGTAGTGCGTCACAACTCGCTCGCTTCATCGCCAGCATCCGCCGGGCCTTGATCCCACCCTATGTCACGGGTGGGACGATGCTCAGTTGCCGGCCCGGGTCAGCTCGGCGAGGTGGCTCCGCGACAGCGAGACACCCGCGCCCTGCATGAGTTCATCGACGTGTTCCGTGGCGAACGTGTTCACGATCGGTGCCGCGATCGTGCGCTGAGCGAGCAGCCAGGCGATCGAGACCGCAGCCACGGGGACCGCCAACTCCTCGGCCACCTGGTCGAGTGCGCGCAGGATCTTGATACCCCGCCGGTTCAGGTGCCCGCGCAACTGCTCGCCGCGCACGCCGCGCGAGGTCAGCGCCTTGTTACGGTGGCGCCCCGAGAGGAACCCGTGTTCGAGGGCGTGAGACGGCGTCACCGCGAGGTTCTGCGCGCCGGCCACGAGGCGCAGGTCGCCCTCGAACGGCTGGCGACGGATGAGGTTGTACGGCGCATCGATCACCTGGATGCGCGGGTATCCGGCCGAGGCGAGGATGCGTGCCTCGACCAGTCGCTCCGGTGACAGGCCGAAGGCGCCGACGGCACCGACCTTCCCCGCGTCCGACAGCCATTCGACGGTCGCCAGGGTGTCTTCGAGATTGGTCGTGGCATCGAGCGTCGCGTCGAGGTACAGGACGTCGATGCGCTCGACCCCGAGCCGTGTGAGCGACCCCTCCACCGCACGTACGAGGTTGACGGAGCCCAGCCCCGGATTGTCGGCGTGGGCACCGATGCGAACGCTCAGCACCGCGTGATCACGCCGACCGCGCGACCGCAACCACTGGCCGATGATGTGCTCGCTGCGCCCGCCGGAGAACCCGTCGGCCGTATGGATGGCGTTGCCGCCGAACTCCAGGTAGCGATCGAGGATTCCGTGGCTGGTCTCGAGATCGACGTTCCAGCCGAACTCGGCGGCTCCGAGCATCAGCGGGAAGGTCTCGTAGCCGGTCTCGCCGAGCGGGACGCGGATGGTCTCCCCTATCCCCGGTCCGACGATGGGGATCGGTGCGGACGGGTGCTCGGCGTGCTGCGGGGCGCGATCGGCCGACGCTCCTGCGCCTACGCTGAACAACCGCATACTCTCTCACCCCCGCGTCGATCGGTGCGTGCCGACCTGCGTACCTGCTGGATCTGCACCCCCCGGTGCGTACTTCGAGGGTAAGCGAATTCATCGAACGCCCTGACCAATCCGGGGAACGGCGCGGAAACGGCCGATAACGATTTGGTCACACCGGATACGACGGAACCCGGGCCC
>NZ_JBLVOH010000047.1:6770-17319 GCF_053543675.1 Microbacterium umsixpiens | reverse complement strand
CGGGGGTTCCGGTTCGATCTCTGTGCTTACTCGGCGGCCGCGTCTTCGGCGGGCGCTGCCTCAGCGGCGGCAGCATCGTCGAGAACGGGCTCGAGCGAGAGCTTGCCGCGGTCGTCGATCTTCGTGATCTTGACGAGGATCTTCTGACCCACCGACAGCACGTCGTCGACGTTCTCCACACGCTTGCCACCGGCGAGCTTGCGCACCTCGGTGACGTGCAGCAGACCGTCCTTGCCCGGGAGCAGCGAGATGAACGCACCGAAGGTGGCGATCTTCACGACGGTGCCGAGGAACTGCTCCCCGATCTCCGGGTTGGTGGGGTTGGCGATCGCGTTGACCTGGGCGCGAGCGGCCTCGGCCGCGGGTCCGTCGGTCGCACCGATGTAGACGGTGCCGTCCTCTTCGATGGAGATCTGCGCGCCGGTCTCGTCCTGGATCGCGTTGATCGTCTTGCCCTTCGGGCCGATCAGTTCACCGATCTTGTCGACCGGGATCTGCACGCTGATGACGCGCGGCGCGGTGGGCGCCATCTCGTCAGGTGCGTCGATCGCAGCGTTCAGGACGTTGAGGATCGTCAGGCGAGCCTCGCGAGCCTGCGTCAGCGCGCCCGTGAGCACCGACGTCGGGATGCCGTCGAGCTTCGTGTCGAGCTGGATCGCCGTGACGAAGTCACTCGTTCCCGCGACCTTGAAGTCCATGTCACCGAGAGCGTCTTCCGCGCCGAGGATGTCGGTCAGCGCCGCGTAGCGGGTCTCACCGTTGACCTCGTCGGAGACGAGACCCATCGCGATACCGGCGACGGGGGCGCGCAACGGCACACCCGCGTTCAGCAGCGACAGGGTCGACGCGCACACGGAGCCCATCGACGTCGAGCCGTTGGAGCTCAGCGCCTCGGACACCTGACGGATCGCGTAAGGGAACTCCTCGCGGCTCGGCAGCACCGGCACGAGCGCGCGCTCAGCGAGGAAGCCGTGCCCGATCTCGCGACGCTTCGGCGAACCGACACGGCCGGTCTCACCGGTCGAGTAGGGCGGGAAGTTGTAGTGGTGCATGTAGCGCTTGCTCGTGACCGGCGACAGCGAGTCGATCTGCTGCTCCATCTTGAGCATGTTCAGCGTGGTGACGCCCAGGATCTGAGTCTCGCCGCGCTGGAAGACCGCGGAGCCGTGCACGCGCGGGATGACCTGCACCTCGGCGTCGAGCGGGCGGATGTCCGCGAGCCCACGGCCGTCGATGCGAGCGCCGTCGGTGAGGATGCGACCACGGACGATCTTCTTGGTGACCGACTTGTACGCCGCGGAGAACTCGAGCGGAGCCGCAGCCGGGAGCGAACCCGCCTCGGTGGCCTCGATGAGCTCGGCCTTGACGCGGTCCTTGATCGCGTCGTCAGCGGTCTGACGCTCGACCTTGTCGGCGATCTGGTAGACACCGACGAGCTCGTCGTAGGAGCGGCCGGCGACGAAGTCGTAGACCTCCTGGCTGTACGCCGGGAAGACCGGGTAGACGCCCGGCTCCTTCGATGCGGTCGCAGCGAGCTCGGCCTGAGCCTTGACGAGCTGAGCGATGAACGGCTTCGAGGCCTCGAGGCCCTGGGCCACGACCTCTTCGTTCGGCTTCGTGGCGCCGGCCTTGATCAGGTTCCAGCTGCCCTCGGTCGCCTCGGCCTCGACCATCATGATGGCGACGTCTTCCGTGCCATCGGCCTTGGTGACGACACGACCGGCGACGATCAGGTCGAACACGGCCTCCGAGACCTGCTCAGCGGTCGGGAACGCGACCCACTGGTCGTCGTTCTGGCCGTTGCCCGGGATGAACGCGAGGCGCACACCGGCGACGGGGCCGGAGAACGGAAGACCCGAGATCTGCGTGGACGCCGACGCGGCGTTGATCGCGAGAGCGTCGTAGAACTCGCCCGGAGCGATCGACATGACGGTGATGACGACCTGGACCTCGTTGCGCAGGCCGTCGACGAACGACGGGCGCAGCGGACGGTCGATCAGACGGCAGACGAGGATCGCCTCCGTGGAGGGACGGCCCTCGCGACGGAAGAACGAGCCGGGGATCTTGCCGGCAGCGTAGGAGCGCTCCTCGACGTCGACCGTCAGCGGGAAGAAGTCGAAGCCCTCGCGCGGGTGCTTGCCTGCGCTGGTGGCCGAGAGGAGCATGGTCTCGCCGTCGAGGTACGCGGCGACTGCGCCCTGAGCCTGCTGCGCGAGGCGGCCGGTCTCGAAGCGGATGGTGCGGGTGCCGAAGCGGCCGTTGTCGAGAACGGCCTCGGTGGCGGTGATTTCAGGACCTTCCAAGAGGTCTCTCCTTCTTTGTTTAGACTCGCGAGTCCATGTGACGCGCGAGCGTGTTCAAAGGAGCGGAACGGAAGGGTTCGGGCGCGCGGGCATTCCCGCGAATGTCGCCTGCGCTGGCCACCAGTAGAAAGCCACCCGACATGTCCTGCCGAGGAACCCACCACAGGGGACCAGCTTCTCCGCCGCTCGCTCCATGAGTCGATATTCGATTGTGCGGTTGACACACGTCAACCTCATCCACCCTACCAGCGGACTCCGCAAAACCCACGTCGCCGCAGCAGCGCTGAGTGGACAGGCGCCGGCCACGGAACGTTCACCGCGCGGATGCCACACCGTGGCGGGAGTCCGTTGTGCTGTCTCCATGCGCATGTCAGTGATCGGCTGCGGGTACCTCGGTGCCGTGCACGCCGCAGCCATGGCCTCGATCGGACACGACGTCATCGGCATCGACGTCGACGAACGGAAGGTGGCCGCACTCGACGCAGGATCCGCACCGTTCTTCGAACCGCAACTGACGGAGCTGCTCGCCGAGGGACGAGCATCCGGTCGGCTCCAGTTCAGCAGTCGGATGGCGGATGCCGCGGGCGCGCAGGTGCACTTCCTCGCAGTGGGCACCCCGCAGATCCCCGGCGGTCACGCGGCCGACCTCCGCTACGTCGATGCGGCGATCGACGAACTGCTCCCCCATCTCCACGCCGGCGACGTGATCGCGGGGAAATCGACCGTGCCGGTGGGCACCGCCGCACGGCTCGCTGCGCGCGTCATCGACTCGGGCGCGACCGTGGTGTGGAACCCCGAGTTCCTTCGCGAGGGGTGGGCCGTGCACGACACGCTGACACCGGACCGGCTCGTGGTCGGCGCCGAGACGGACTCCGCGGGCACACGCGCCGTGGCGGTGCTGCGCCAGGTCTACGCGGCGGCCGTCGCGGCCGGGACGCCCTTCCTGGTCACCGACCTCGCCACGGCGGAACTGGTGAAGGGCGCCGCGAACGCCTTTCTCGCGACCAAGATCTCGTTCATCAACGCGATGGCGGAGATCGCCGAGGCCTCCGGCGCCGACGTGGCGCTGCTCGCCGACGCTCTCGGCCACGACTCGCGGATCGGTCGGCGCTACCTCGGCGCCGGCATCGGCTTCGGCGGCGGCTGCCTGCCGAAGGACATCCGGGCATTCGCCGCGCGTGCGGAGGAGCTGGGTCGCGGTGAAGCGGTCGGGTTCCTCCACGAGGTGGACGCGATCAACCTCCGGCGCCGCGAACGGGCGGTCCAGCTCGTCGTGGACGCCCTGGGCGGGCTCGTGTTCGGACGTCGGATCGCTGTACTCGGTGCCGCGTTCAAGCCGTTCAGCGACGACATCCGCGACAGCCCCGCCCTCGACGTCGCCGTTCGTCTGCGTGGGCTCGGCGCAGACGTCGTCGTGACCGACCCCGCCGCTCTCGACAACGCCGCTGCCGCGCATCCGCAGCTGGGCTATGCGCGACACCGCGATGATGCTCTTCGGGAAGCCGATGCGGTCGTGATCGTGACCGAGTGGGACGAGTACCGTCGCGATCTCTCCCCCACGCACGCCGGCGGTCTGGTCCGCGGACGGATCATCATCGACGGACGCAACTGCCTCGATGCGGCGGCCTGGCGTGCAGCGGGCTGGCAGTATCACGGCATGGGGCGGCGCTGACCGCCTCCGCACGTCGGCGGTGGCTCGACGAGTCGACGCGGCGCTGCGCCGAGCGGATCAGCCGATGTTCGCCCACCGCGCCGCGGACGAGCGCCCGAGATAGACGTAGTCCTCATGCTTCGCCACACGACCATCGCCCGCCGCGCGACCGTGCAGGCGGCGCCAGACCCAGGGAAGGGCGTGTCGCCGCCACCACGCGCCCGCACCGATCGGCTCGTGCTCGTGCAGGGCGGCATCGAGGATACCCAGCGCATCCGCATCGGGAACACCCAGAATCTCGGCCGCTCGATACGCCAGGAGGCGATGGCCCCGGCTGCTCAGATGCACCAGATCCTCACCCCAGTTCGGTCGCTCGGCCAGTGCCGGATGCAGGTCCGTGTCGATCAGGATCGCTCCCGTCCGCGCCGCGATCCCCGTCAACGCCGTCGCGAACGCCGCGAAGCGCCGCGTGTAGACGGCGGCCGCCCGACGACCCGGGAGGAACGGGGTGACCAACAGCACGTCCGCTCCGATCGCCCGCAGCCGCACGACAGCGTGCTCCACCTCCGCGGCGAGCGCTGCGACGTCGACACGATGCTTCACGAGATCGTTCGCGCCGATGAGGATCGAGACGAGGTCAGGATGCAGTTCGAGCGCGCGGTCCACCTGCCATCCGGACACATCGCGCACACGTTTCGACCTGATCGCGAGGTTCGCGTAGTGGAGCCCGCCCCGCGCGGCCAGCAGCAGCGCGAGCCGATCGGCCCACCCACGCAGGCCCCCATCCGGGGCGGGATCGCACAGGCCCTCGGTGAGCGAATCCCCCAGGGCGACGAAACGGCGCCAGCGACGCGCGGTCACCGGCGGCGGGGAATCGGGCCGGGTGACGCGGCGAGCGCGGGAGGCCGCATCCACCCGCTGCAGCAGGCGCGCCTCCTCGAAGTGCCCGAGCAGCTGATCGCACACGCTCGTCCAGCTGCGACTCTGCACCGCGTCATGACCGGCTTCTCCGAACGCCCGTCGCTTTCGCGCGTCGCCTGCCAGATCGGCCACTCGCATCCGCAGGTCGCCGAGGTCGCCGGGGCGGTACAGCCAGCCGTCGACACCCATGCGAACGAGATCGAGGGGACCGCCGCGGCCGGTCGCGATCACCGGGACCCCGCTGGCGTGGGCCTCCTGCAGGGTCTGCCCGAACGTCTCGCTCTCCCCGGGGTGCACGAAGACGTCGAACGACGCCATGGCCGCGGCGAGCGCACACCCGTCGAGGTGGCCGAGGAACACGGCATCCGGGAGCAGCCCCTCCAACCGTGCTCTGCTGGGTCCGTCTCCGACGATCACCAGGCGCGCACCCGGGAGGTCGCGGAGCGCGGCGAGGTCTTCGACCTGCTTCTCCGGGGCGAGGCGGCCGACGTATCCGATCACGATCTCGGCACCCCACGCGGCGCGCAGTCCGGGATTGCGACGAGACGGTCGGAAGCGTTCCGCGTCGACTCCCCTCCCCCAGTGGCGTACACGATCCACCCCGAGTGCGGCGAGCTGCTGAGCGGAGTCCGCAGATGGAGCGAGCGTCATGGTCGCGCGTCGATGCAGGCGCGCGATGTGCGTCTGGGCGATGCCCGTGGCCGCGGCCACCCGGTAGCGCTCCGTATAGGCCGCCACGTCGGTCTGGTAGGCGGCGACGCTGGCGACCCCGATCCGCTCGGCGGAGAGCACCCCCCGCCAACCGAGCGCGAACGGCGAGGCGAGGTGCACGACATCCGGCTGGAAACGCCGCAGGGACGCAGCGATGCGCGGAGCGCCCGACGTGCCGACCCTGACGTTGTGGTACCCCGGAAGAGCGAGGCTCGGGATCGCCTCGATCGACACCCCATGCACCTCCCCGGGGATCCCGACTGCGGCGGGGGCGATCACGTGGGCACCGTGGCCGTGTTGCTCGAGGTGACGCAGGATCTGCAGCACCGACCCGGTGACGCCGTTCATGTGCGGAAGGAAGGACTCCGTGACGATCGCTACTCTCACAGCCTCAGGATGACCGAGCATCGAGGGCGCACGCGTCGGAAACCGCCCGCAGCACCGGATGTTCACCGGATGCTGGACGGCGGGCCACCGGCTATGCGCTCTTTGGTTCCCGTTCACTCTCTGCAGGCACAGTGGGCGACGTGACGACGGATCTGCTCGCCGAATCCCTCACCGGGCCGTGGAGCCTGGCACTGATGGGCCTGCTCGTGCTCGGGGACGCCTTCTTCGTCGTCGTGCCGGGTGAGATCGCGGTGACCGCGCTCGGAGCGCTGGCGGTGACCACCGGAGCCCCGCCGCTCTGGGCGGTCGTCGTCTGCGCCGCGGCAGCCGCGACCGTGGGAGACGCCTGCTGCTATCTGGTCGGCCGGACCGTCGGCGTCGATCGGTGGCGGTGGATGAGGGCGCCTCGGGTGCAGCAGGCATTGGGTTGGGCACGGCACCGGTTGGACAAGGGGACGGCCACCGTGCTCTTCACGGCCCGATTCGTGCCCTTCGCCCGGCTGGCGATCAACCTCGTGGCCGGCGCGTCGCGCATCCATCCACCTCGCTACCTCGCTCTGGTCGCACTCGCCGCGACCGGTTGGGCGCTCTACCAGGCGGCAGTGGGCGCCACGATCGCCGCCATCCTGCCCGGCGGGCCGGTGATCGCCGTCCCGGTGTCGATCGTCGTCGCCCTGGGGTTGGGAGTACTGCTCGATCGCGTGCTGCGCGGCACGAGAGGGTGACCTGCCGCAGCCGGTGCTCTAGGCTCGGGGCATGAGCACCGAAGAAGGCGCCTCCTCCTCTGAGGAGATGAAGCGCAAGTTCAAGGAAGCGCTCGAGAAGAAGAACGCGCACCACCGGCAGGGCGAGGCGCACCTGGATGGCGACTCCGCCGTGCACAGTGCGAACGCCCCGCAGACCCGGCGCGAGTTCCGACGCAAGAGCGGTTGACCGCGCGGATGCGGGAGCCCGTTCATCCGGACTCCCGCATCCCTCACCCGCTCGTCAGCTGCGTTCGGCTCGCGCCCTGGCCCGCTCCTCCTTCGCCGCCATCTCCGTCACTGCCGCCTCCCGCAGTTCCTGCACATCCGCGCCCTGCGGTGCATCCGCATTCCCGTGCGCGTCGACGCCGTCGAGCAGTGACTCGTCGAAGGGGAGTTCGCCGCTCAGCACCCGTCGCACGCGGTCGCGGTCGATCTGCTTCGTCCAGGTGCCGATCAGGAGGGTCGCGACGGCGTTGCCGGTGAAGTTCGTCAGAGCTCGTCCCTCCGACATGAAGCGGTCGATGCCGACGATCACGCCCACCCCGTCGACGAGGTCGGGGCGATACGCCTGCAGACCCCCGGCGAGTGTCGCCAGCCCCGCACCGGTAACTCCGGCAGCCCCCTTGCTGGCGATGATCATGAACACGAGCAGGCCGATCTGTTCGCCGATCGACATCGGCTGCCCCATCCCCGTGGCGATGAACAGCGACGCCATCGTCAGGTAGATCGCCGTTCCGTCGAGGTTGAACGAGTACCCGGTGGGCACCGTGATGCCGACGACGGGCTTGGAGACGCCGACGAACTCCATCTTCGCGATCAGGCGAGGGAGGGCGGATTCCGACGAGGACGTGCCGACGATGAGCAGGTACTCGCGCGCGAGGTACTTCATGAGAGCGAAGATGTTCACCCGCGTCACCGCCCACAGCATCACACCGAGGATCACGACGATGAAGAGGATGCACGTGATGTAGAACGCGACCATCAGCGTCCCGAGACTCCAGATCGCCGCCACACCGGTCTTGCCCACCACCGCGGCGATCGCTCCGAACGCGCCGATCGGTGCGAGCCAGAGAATCATCCCGAGGATGCGGAAGACGAGCTTCTGTAGCTGCTTGACCGCCTCCATGATGGGGGCGCCGCGCTCGCCGAGTCCCTGCAGCGCGAAACCGACGAGCAGTGCGATGAACAGCACCTGCAGCACGCTCTCCCCCGTGAAGGCCGAGAAGAACGTGGTCGGGATGATGCCGAGGATGAACTCCTGCGTCGTCTTGGCCTCTGCCTCGACCACGTCATAGGTCGAAGACGCCATATCGAGGCCCGCGCCCGGGTGGATGATGTTCCCGACGACGAGTCCGATCGCCAGCGCGAACGTCGACATCACCATGAAGTAGAGGAGCGCGAGTCCGCCGATCTTGCCGACCGTGGCCGCTTTGGCGATGGAACCGACGCCCACGACGATCGTGCAGAAGATGATCGGGGCGATCATCATCTTGATCAGGGCGACGAAGCCGGTGCCCAGCGCTTCGAACCCTCGGCCCACCTCCGGCCAGATGAGCCCGACCGCCGCGCCGAGCACGACGGCGATCAGCACGGACACATACAGCCAGGTGTGCCGGTCCCACGCGTGCTTCCCTCGTCGCCAGTTGAACTTCGGCAGTGCGAATCCCGTTGTGAGCGCCACGGCTTCCTCCTCGATCGTCGACGTCCTCGTCCGAATGGCGGCTTCTGCACCGCCGATCGGTTCCCACGGTGATCCACCTCCCGCCGCAGCGCGAGTTGTGGTCGTATTGGTCACGGCACCTGACCATCGACGATCGGAGCAGGCGATGGCGCCCACCTCCCGCGCCCGCAGCACCGCCTCGCGCGTCTTCGTCGTGCTGCTCGTCGCGGCCGTCGTGATCGGCGCTCTCGTGGCGGTCTTCCTCGTCGCCGAGGCGCAGCGATCGATCCGTGCCGAGGCCGAGCGGGTGACGGCGGCCACAGCAGTCGCGTTCGCCTCCTCCCCACTCGTCGTCGACGGTCTGCGTTCGAGCGAACACGCCGCGGCCACCCGGGAGCTCGAGCCCTACTCGTTGGAAGTGATCGCCGGCGCCGGGCTCGACTTCATCACCGTCATGACCCTGGACGGCACGCGGATCACCCACCCCGACGACGACCAGATCGGCGGGATCTACCTCGGCACGATCCCCTCGACATCCCGGACGCTGACGGAGGAGTTCACCGGGACCCTCGGTCCCTCGATCCGGACGATCGCGCCGGTCACGACGCCGGACGGAGACCTGATCGGCTGGGTCGCCGCCGGGGTGACGACCGAGTCCATCACCGACACCCTGATCCGCCGCTTGCCTCTCACTCTCGGCATCACGATCGGCCTCATCGCACTCGGCGTCGGTCTGGCAGTCATCGCCCGGCGTGTGACCCGACGCATCGCCGGCGACCTCCCTCCCGGCCAGCTCCGCGACGCCGTGTCGTCGTACGAGTCGATCCGCACGCTGGGCGAGGCTCTGCGCGCGCAGACGCACGAGCACGGGAACCGCATGCACGCCGCGGTCGCGCTGCTCGAGCTCGGGCGCCGCGACGAGGCGATCGAGATCCTCACGGAGACGTCACGACAGAGCCAGTCGCTCGTGGATCAGGTGACCGCGCGGGGTCACGGCGATCCCGCCGTCGGTGCCCTGCT
Source organism: Microbacterium umsixpiens (assembly GCF_053543675.1). Taxonomy (NCBI): domain Bacteria; kingdom Bacillati; phylum Actinomycetota; class Actinomycetes; order Micrococcales; family Microbacteriaceae; genus Microbacterium; species Microbacterium umsixpiens. The sequence goes on along the minus strand of NZ_JBLVOH010000047.1, from coordinate 7,920 downwards.
CCTCGGCAAGGCCTCGCAGGCCAAGGAGCGCGGCATCGACTGGCGGGTGCACATCGAGCCCGATACACCCCGCACGCCGCTGTCGCCCGTCGACGCCGTCTCCGTGCTGGGCAACCTCGTGGACAACGCCATGGACGCTGCCGCCGACTCCGACTCCGACTCCGACGATCGGTGGGTGCGGGTGTCGCTGCATCCGAGTGACGACGGCGGAATCGTGCTCGAGGTGTCGGACAGTGGTCCCGGCATACCACCACTCCTCCAGGAGCGGATCTTCGATCAGGGCTACTCCACGAAGCCCGCCGATGGGAACGGCCGCGGTATCGGACTGGCGCTCGTGCGCTCCGTGGTCACGAGTGCCAGCGGTTCGGTGACGGTGAGTGAAGACCCCACGATGTTCCGCGTCGTCCTCCCCCGCGCTCAGTCTCGGAGGCCGCCGACATGATCCGCACGCTGATCGTCGACGACGATGCCCTGACCCTCGAACTGCACCGGGACTACGTGGCCCGGCTCGATGGATTCACCGTCGCCGGGGAATGCAGCAGTGCCCGCGCAGCGGTGCACGCCGTGCTGAAGAAACCCGGTGCCGACGCGTTCGACCTCGTTCTCCTCGACATCACCATGCCGGACGGCTCCGGGATCGATGTGCTGCGCAGCCTTCGTGCGCGCGCCGCCGCCACGGATGTGATCGCGATCACCGGCGTGCGCGATGCCGAGAGCGTCCGACAGATGGCGGCGCTCGGAGTGCACCAGTACCTCGTCAAGCCGTTCCCGTTCTCGGTGTTCCGAGAGCGCATGGAGCAGTATCGCGTTCATCGGGAGCAGGCGCGGTCGACCAGGGGCCAGGCCACGCAGGCGGAGATCGACGCGCTGCTCGGCCGTGCGACCGGAGCGATCCCGCTGCCCAAAGGTCTGTCCGCGAGCTCGCTGAACGACGTTTCGATGGCACTCCGCGCGAACGGACCGCTGTCCGCGCGCGAAGCCGCCGATCGCCTCGGGCTCTCGCGGGTCGCGACCCGGCGCTACCTGGAGCATCTGACCGCCGAGGGGGTCGCGCTCCGCACCGCACGTCGCGGCGCACGAGGTCGCCCCGAAACGGAGTATGCCTGGAGACAGGGAGCGGACGGAGGAGCGGAGCGGGGATGAACGCGGC
>NZ_JBLVOH010000047.1:0-6750 GCF_053543675.1 Microbacterium umsixpiens | reverse complement strand
CGCGGCGCGTTTCGAGGGTCAAGGGGAAGCGGATCACTCCCCCGCGAGGCCCCCGAGCATGTGCCCGAAGGAGCGCCCTTCGCCCAGGTACGTCGCCGGGTCGTAGGGGTCCGCGACCGTGGCCGCTTCCTTCCGCGCGATCGTGTCCGCGAGTTCCCGTGCGCCCTTCTCGACGCGCTTCGCGAGCGGGGCGACGTCATCACCCGAGTCACCCCAGTCGCTCGACGCCGCGAACACGCCCGTCGAGACGGTATCGGCGTGCAGGTAGGCGAACAGCGGACGGATCGCGTAGTCGATCGCCAGCGAGTGCCGCGCGGTTCCCGCGTTCGCGCCGATCAGGACCGGCTTCCCGGTGAGCGCATCCGGGTCCAGCACGTCGATGAACGACTTGAACAGTCCCGAGTAGCTCGTCGAGAAGATCGGCGTGACGGCGATGAGCGCGTCGGCGGAGACCACCGTGTTGATCGCGGTCTCGAGCGCCTGCGGTGCGAACCCCGTGAGCATGTTGTTCGTGATGTCGTGCGCATAGTCGCGCAGCTCGATCACGTCGACGGTGGCCGCGATGTCGCGCTCCTCGAGGGCCTTCACGGTCTCGGCGGCCAGTCGATCCGCGAGCATCCTGGTCGACGACGGGTTGGAGAGCCCTGCCGCGACGACGGCGATACGACGCGTGGTCATGTCAGGCCTCCTTCCGGCCGAGACCGAATGCTGCACCGGCGGGTGCCGGGCTGTCCTGGTACGGCGAGTCGCCGGTGAGGTTGTCACCGCGGTTCGCGCCGGGGCGGGCCTGACGGGTCGGCCCGTCACCGAACTCCGCGGCCACGCGTGCGGCGTGGGTCGGCGCGTCGGGGACGGAGGACGGGCGGTCCTTCGCGAGCTCCTTGCGCAGCACCGGCACGACCTCGGAGCCGAGGATGTCGAGCTGCTCCAGCACCGTCTTCAGCGGGAGTCCCGCGTGGTCGATGAGGAAGAGCTGGCGCTGGTAGTCGCCGTAGTGCTCGCGCATGCCGGCGTAGCGATCGATGACCTGCTGCGGCGAACCCACCGTCAGCGGCGTCATCTCGGTGAAGTCCTCCATGCTCGGACCGTGACCGTACACCGGCGCGTTGTCGAAGTACGGGCGGAACTGGTTCACCGCGTCCTGCGACTTGGCTGCCATGAACACCTGACCGCCGAGGCCGACGATCGCCTGCTCCCTGGTGCCGTGACCGTAGTGCTCGAAGCGCTGGCGGTACAGCTCGATGAGGCGCTGGTAGTGCTCCTTCGGCCAGAAGATGTTGTTCGCGAAGAACCCGTCGCCGTAGTAGGCGGCCTGCTCCGCGATCTCCGGGGTCCGGATGGAGCCGTGCCACACGAAGGGGGCGATGCCGTCGAGAGGTCGCGGCGTCGAGGTGAAGCCCTGCAGCGGGGTGCGGAACTTCCCTTCCCAGTCGACGACGTCATCACGCCACAGCTTGTGCAGCAGCGCGTAGTTCTCGATCGCGAGCGGGAGACCCTGGCGGATGTCCTGCCCGAACCAGGGGTACACGGGTCCGGTGTTGCCGCGGCCGAGCATGAGGTCCATGCGCCCGTCGGACACGTGCTGCAGCATCGCGTACTCCTCGGCGATGCGCACGGGGTCGTTCGTGGTGATGAGCGTCGTCGAGGTCGAGACGATGAGGCGCTCGGTCTGCGCGGCCAGTGCCGCCAGGAAAGTGGTGGGGCTGGACGACCAGAACGGCGGGTTGTGGTGCTCACCGATCGCGAAGACGTCGAGTCCGACCTCTTCGGCGTGCACGGCGATCGCCGTGGTCGCCTTGATGCGCTCCTGCTCGCTGGGGGTGATGCCCGTGGTGGGATCGCGGGTGATGTCGCTGACCGACATGATGCCGAACTGCATCGCCTGCGCGCCTGACTGCTCGCTCATGATTGCTCCGTGTTCTCCGAACCGGATGACTCGCACCCGTTTCTATTCATTTGAATGTATATGTGTCAACGCGCTCACAGCAACTTTATTCCCGGGCTGTAGCCTCGAAAGATGAGCAGTACCGGGGCGGACAGCGCAGGGCCCACCACAGGATCACTCCCGCGAAAGCGACGGCGCGTGCCGTTCTGGGACAACGCGCGGTACATCTGCATCGTCCTCGTCGTGCTCGGGCATGCGATCCAGCGACTCATCTACGACTCGGACATCGCTTTCGCCTTCTACCTGGCGCTGTACGCGTTCCACATGCCGGCGTTCGCGATCATCTCCGGCTACTTCTCCAAGTCGGGCACTCCCACCAAGACGCAGATGGCGCGAGTGATCACCGACATCATCCTCCCCTACGTGATCTTCGAGACGCTGTGGACCCTCACCAAGTGGCTCGTCGAGGGTGAGGCGACACCGAACTTCACGAAGCCGAGCTGGACCCTGTGGTTCCTGCTCGCGCTCGGAATCTTCCGACTGGTGCTCCCCTATCTCGCGCTGCTCCGCTGGCCGCTGCTGTGGACCGTCGTGATCTCGATCGGCTCCGGCTACCTCCCCAACGTCGACAGCACGTTCTCGCTGTCCCGCACTCTCGGGCTCCTGCCGTTCTTCGCGCTCGGCTGGTGGCTGCGCGAGCACGACATCGTCGATCGGCTCCGACTGCTCGACTTCCGCCCCTGGTGGATCCGGGTGGCGGCGGTGGCGGTCTTCGCGGGGGTCGGCTGGGCGGCCTGGAACTGGCTGCCGCTCTGGCAGGCCGTCGACCTGCGCCATTGGCTGTTCTACGAGGACTCGTACTCCGACCTGGTCGGCGACCAGTGGTGGGCCGGCGGGATCCGCATCGCCCTGATGCTGCTGGCGGTCTTGCTGTGCGCCGCCTTCTTCGCCCTGATCCCGCGCGGTTCGTACTGGTGGACCACGTTCGGCCAGTACACGATGTATGTCTACCTCCTCCACTCGTTCGTGCTCTATCCGTTCCGCGAGACGGGTGCGCTGCGCGACCTGGAGCCGACATGGATCTGGTTGCCGCTGGTGACGGCGCTCTCCGTGGTCGTCGCGTTGCTCCTGGCCACGAAGCCGGTGCGCTGGCTGTTCCGGCCGCTCGTCGAGCCTCGACCCCGCTGGCTCTTCGTCGACCCCGCGCTCGCATCGCGTGAAGGACGCCGAAACGACCCGACCGGATCCCGACGCCCCCGGGCCGACACACGATGACCGTCGCCGAGGACGTCCGCGACCGCATCGTCGAGGCCGTAACCGCTTCGGGCTTCGACGCGCACGGACTCCACGTCCGCATCGGAGCCGATGAGGCGGAGCACCGCTGGACGCCCGATGTGCGCGAGGACGTGCACTCGGTCGCCAAGGGCGTGTGCGTGCTCGCGGCCGCGATCGCCGCCGATGAGGGCGCGATCTCCTTCGATGTGCCCGTGATGGTGTACCTGCCCGACTTCGAGCGCGGCGAGGGCGTCGAACAGGTCACCCTGCGTCATCTGCTCACGATGTCGAGCGGCATCGACCTGCCCTGGTCCGAGACGCTCATGACGGACTGGCCGGATCTGGCCCGCGAGTTCCTGCGTCGACCGTCGCGCGGACGCGTGTTCCAGTACTCGAACGCCAGCACCTACACCGCCATGACGGCGCTCTCCGCGCGGGTCGGCGATGTGGGCGACTACCTGGATGCCCGACTCTTCCGCCCACTCGGCATCGATGATGTGGTGTGGGCGCGCAGTCCGAACGGACGCATCGAAGCGGGTGGCGGACTTGCGCTGCGAACGAGCGAGATGGCGCGGATCGGTCTGCTGATCCGCGACCGCGGATGGTGGCAGAGCATGCAGCTGGTGTCGTCGGGATGGATCGACGCCATGCACGAGAACGGGGTCGTCGCCGGCCCGAACCCCGGCTACGACCGCTACGCCCTCGCAGGCTGGGGTGGCCCCGGCCGCGGATGGCGGCTGCACGGCGCGCACGGCCAGCTGCTGATCTTCCTCGACGACGCGGTCGTGACCATCACCGCTGCCGATCACTTCGGTGCGGACGAGATGGCTGCCACGGTTGTCGACATCCTCGAGACCGCCCGACGCGGGGTCTGAGCCCGCTCAGGCGAACAGCTGCGCGCCCACGTAGGATCCCGGGGTCGCACCCCTCGGCACGGCCCAGATCCCCGAGCCGACGTGGCGGATGTATTCGTTCATCAGGTCGGTCGACAGCCGCCGCTGCAGCGAGATGAACTGCGCGGGGTCACGCTGATACGACAGGAAGAAGAGTCCGGCGTCGAGGCGTCCGAGCTCGTTGTTGCCGTCGACGTAGTTATAGCCGCGACGCAGGATCCGCACTCCGTCGTTCTGCTCGGGATGCGCCAGGCTCACGTGGCTGTTGGCGTCGATGGCCTTGCCATGGAAGTCGGGCGCCGTGAACTCGTCCCCTCCCGAGAGGGGCGCGCCCTCCCCCTTGTCCCGGCCGATGATCGCATCCTGCTCCGACAACCGCACACGGTCCCACGTCTCGATCAGCATCGCGATCTTGCGCGCGACGAGGTACGAGCCTCCGGCGAGCCAGGCGGGCTCGTCCTGCTCGGACACCCAGACATGGTCCGCGAGCGCCTCGGTGTCGTCGGCGAGGATGTTGGCGGTGCCGTCCTTGAAGCCGAAGAGGTTCCGGGGCGTCGCCTGCGCGGCGGTCGTGCGCGACGTCTTGCCGAATCCCAGCTGCGACCAGCGCAGGCGGGCGCGGCCGAAGGCGATGCGGCTGAGGTTGCGGATCGCGTGCACCGCGACCTGCGGGTCATCGGCGCAGGCCTGGATGCAGAGATCTCCGTGGGACGCCTGCGGGTCGAGATCGTCGCCGAGGAACGCCGGGAGGCGTTCGAGGCCGGCCGGGCGCTGCGCGGCGATGCCGTAGCGGTCGCCGTCTTCGTTCTCGAAGAGGCCGGGTCCGAACCCGAAGGTGATCGTGAGACCGGCCGCGGGGAGCCCCAATGCCTCGCCGGTGTCATCCGGCGGTGCCTCCGCCGGTCCGCCGACCGCTCCGCTCGCGCTGACCTCCAGCCCCTGCGACATGCGGGACGCGGCGTATGACCAGTCCTGCAAAAGGGAGATCAGGTCATCGCGGTCGCTGCGTGGCATCATGTCGAAGCTCGCGAAGTGCAGATGATCCTGCACCGGTGTGGTGATGCCCGCCTGGTGCGCACCGAAGAACTCGTAGGCGGAATGCGCGTCCTCCGCTGCGCGCGCACGTCCCAGCGCCACACCCCCGGCGAGGCCCGCGCCGGCGCCGACCGCAAGCCCTGCCACGCCACCGCCGATCGCGAGGCCGAGGAGTCCGCGTCTGCTCAGCCCGCCCGGAGCGGAGACGTCACCCGTCGATGAGGTGTCGGGCGAGGCCCCCGCTTCTGGTTCGTTCACGTCCGTGATGGTATCCGTTCGATTCCGCTCGACGCTGATCAGTCGAGGACGGTACTGGTGAGCTGCGAGAGCGGCTCGGCCAGTGCGTTGATCAGGTCGGTGAACTCGCGCTTGTCGTCCTCGGTCAGCTGTGCGTAGGCGACGAAGCCGTCGGACAGCGAACCGTGGGCGGCGAGGGACTCCTCGAGGGTTGCGTAGCCGCCCTCGATCTCGTCGACGAGGGCCTCACCGTCGTCGCCCTGAGCCGCAGCGAAGTCCTGCACGAGGGAGAACGCCATCTTCGAGCCTTCGACGTTCGCCGCGAAGTCGTAGAGGTCCGTGCCCGACCACCAGTCCTCCTCGCCCGAGATCTTTCCGGTGGCGACCTCGTCGAGCAGCGCGATGGAGCCGTTCGAGATGCCTCCGATGCCCTGATCGTCGAGAGCCGTCGTGAAGTCGTCGGAGTGCACGTAATCGTAGAGCTCCTGCACGTCGGCGAGCAGCAGGTCGCCGAAGTCGGCCCGCTCTGCCGGCGTCGACGGAGTCCAGTCCTGCCAGGCCGGGGTCTCGCCGTCGGCGTTCAGCGCGTCCTCCGCCGGCACCCACAGGTCCTTCTCGATGCGGTGGAAGCCCGTCCAATCCAGGCCCTCAGCAACGGCGTCGACCTCGCGATAGTCGATGCGCGGGTCGAGATCCCCGAGCGCCTCGGCGACCGGCTCGATGCGCTCGTAGAACGCGCGGGTCAGCGGGAACTGCGCGCGGGCGGTCTCGTCGTCGCCCGACTCGTAGGCTGCGACGAACTCCTCGACGGCCGGGACGAGCTGACCGACCTGGTCCTTGACGAACGCGGCGTAGAGATCGACCGCCTGCTGCTTCTGCTCGGCATCGGGCCCGTCGACCGCGACGCGATCGCCGGTGACGGTGAAGGCCGCCTTGCCGACGCCGTCGCCGAGCATCCCGGGCTTGCACAGCGTGAAGTAGTCGCCGGGCTGCGCGACCACGGTGAGTGTCCGGGACGCTGCCGGCGCGATGTTCTCGACCTCGCCGACGATGCGCAGACCGTCCTCGGCCAGCAGATAGAACTCCGAGACCTGGTCCGTGTCGTTCTTGACGTCGAAGGTCAGCGTCCCGCTCTTCGCGGTGGCCGCCGACACGGCGCAGTCGCCGGCGGTGGACGAGACGTCGAAGGCGGCGTCGGCGGCGGCGTCGCTCTTCGCGACGCAACCGCTCAGGACGAGTGCTACGGCGCCCGCGGCGGCCAATGCCCCCAGGACACGGTGAGAGGTGGTCATGCTGCTCCTTGTGGTGAGAGAGAGGTCGTGTCGGATTCGGGTTCGGCCGAAGCGCGAGGCTTCGGCGCACGGCGCGAGCGGAGACCGCGGACGTACAGCGAACCGACGATGAGGATGTAGAGAGTCCAGGCGG
>NZ_JBLVOH010000046.1:4401-12152 GCF_053543675.1 Microbacterium umsixpiens | reverse complement strand
GCGATGCCGTGCAGACCGATCATGCCCACGAGCTCGTCGCCGGCGTACATGCCCCAGACGGCCTCCGAGCCGTCGGCCCACGACCCCGCGACGAGACGCACGAAGTGCTCGGCATCCTCGCGGTTGTACGGGCTCGGAACCGTCGTCCAGCGCGCGATCTCCGGATCCTGGCACGCCTCCGTGATCGCATCGATGTCCGCCTCCGTCGGTGCATGCAGGACGAGACGTTCGGTGGACAGGGCGACGGATTCCATCCCGACAGCCTATTGAGGTGAGCCCCCTCGAAACGAGCGGGCGGGCCGGAGTGTCGGCGGGCGCGACTAGTCTTGTCCGGTGACTGTTCCGGGGATTCTGCGCGCCTTGGAAGAGGCGTCTCTGTACCGTGACGCTCTGCAGTGGGCGCACACCGATGCCGACCTCGGTCTGGTCGACGGGCTCGATGCGCCGGCGCTCGCCGGTCTGCTCGGCAAGCGCGCGGCGGCGGGGCATCCTCCCGCCCTCCTCGCGGTCGTCCCCACCGGGCGCCGCGCCGAGAGCCTGGCGCTGGCGATGCATGCCTACCTGCCCACGGCCGACATCCTGACGTTCCCGGCCTGGGAGACGCTGCCGCACGAGCGCCTGAGCCCCAGCGTCGACACGGTGGGCCAGCGCCTGCAGACACTGCGCCGCATCGCGGAGTGGTCCGGTGACCACCCGCTCGTGATCGTCGCCTCCGTGCGCGCGGCGCTGCAGCCGATCGCGGGCAACCTCGGGGAGATCGCGCCGCTCGAACTCTCCGTCGGCAGCAGGGGCAACGAGCTCGACCGCGTGGTCGAGCAGCTCGTGGAGCGCGCATACTCCCGTGTCGACATGGTCTCCCGCCGTGGCGAGTTCGCCGTGCGCGGCGGCATCCTCGATGTCTTCCCTCCCGTCTCGGAGCACCCGTTCCGCATCGAGTTCTTCGGCGACGAGATCGACCAGATACGCGCCTTCTCCGTCGCCGATCAGCGCTCGCTCCCCGGCGACGTGCCCGGCGTCGACCTGCCGCCGAGCCGCGAGCTGCTGCTGACCGCCGATGTCCGCGATCGCGCGCGGGAGCTGATCGAGGGATTCCCGGCGATCAGAGGGATGCTCGAGAAGATGTCCGAGGGCATCCCGGTCGAGGGCATGGAATCGCTCCTGCCTGCGGTCGCGGGGCCGCTGAAGTCCCTGGCCGAGTATCTGCCGGCGGGGGCCGCGACGGCCGTCGTCGATCCCGACCGCTCCACCGCGCGTGCGATCACGCTGGGTGACACCAACCGCGAGTTCCTCGATGCCGCCTGGAGCGCGGCCACCTCTGGTGCGTCGGCGCCCATCGACCTCGGGGCCGGCGACTTCCTCACGGTCGCCGAACTGCGCGAGGTCGTGCGCGACCGGGGTGGCGTCTGGTGGCAGCTGAGCCCCTTCGGCATCAGCGTCGGCGACGGCGATGCGGCTTCCGACACGGATGCCGCCACCCTCGGTGCCGCCATCATCCCGTCGTTCCACGGCAACGTCGACGGGGCGATCTCGTTCGTCGAGGCCAAGGTCACCGACGGCTGGCGCGTCGTGGTGATCGCAGCCGGAAGCGGCCTGGTCGACCGTGCACGCGATGTGCTGTCCGATCGCGGCCTCGCGGCCCGCGTCGTCGAGAGTCTCACGGATGCGCCCGAGGCCGGTGTCGCGACCCTGGTCATGGGGTCCGTCGAAGCCGGATTCCAGGTGCCCGAGGCGAAGCTCGCCGTCCTCACCGACAACGAGTTCTACGGACGCACGATCGGTGGCGACCAGCGGGTCGTCAAGAAGCTCGCCTCGCGGCGCAAGAACGTCGTCGACCCCTTGCAGCTGAAGCAGGGCGACTTCGTGGTGCACGCCACGCACGGCATCGGACGGTTCGTCGAGATGACCCAGCGTGAGGTGTCCACCGGTGGCCGCAACGCGACCAAGTCCGTGCGCGACTATCTCATCCTCGAATACGCCCCCTCCAAGCGCGGCTACCCGGGCGACAAGCTGTATGTGCCGACGGATCAGCTCGACTCCCTCTCGAAGTACGTCGGCGGCGAGGCCCCGACCCTGTCGAAGATGGGCGGCAGCGACTGGTCGCAGGCCAAGGGCAAGGCCCGCAAGGCGGTGCGCGATATCGCCGTCGAGCTCGTGAAGCTGTACTCCGCGCGCATGAGCGCCAAGGGCCATGCCTTCGGCCCGGACACGCCTTGGCAGCGCGAGTTGGAGGAGGCGTTCCCGTTCGCGGAGACGCAGGACCAGTTGCAGACCATCGACGAGATCAAGGCCGACATGGAGCGGCCGATCCCGATGGACCGGCTGCTCTCCGGCGACGTCGGCTTCGGCAAGACCGAGGTCGCCGTGCGCGCGGCGTTCAAGGCGATCCAGGACGGCAAGCAGGTCGCGATGCTCGTGCCGACGACGCTCCTGGTGAAGCAGCACATGGAGACGTTCACCGAGCGCTTCGCCGGTTTCCCGGTCAAGGTGCGCGCGCTGTCGCGCTTCCAGACCGACAAGGAGGTCCGGCTCACGCTCCAGGGGCTGCTGGAGGGGTCGGTCGACATGATCATCGGCACCCACCGCATCCTCACGGAAGGGGTCATCTTCAAGGATCTCGGCCTGATGATCATCGATGAGGAGCAGCGGTTCGGCGTCGAGCACAAGGACGCGCTGAAGAAGCTGAAGACCAACGTCGACATCCTCGCCATGAGCGCCACCCCCATCCCGCGCACGCTGGAGATGGCGGTCACGGGCATCCGCGAGATGTCCACGCTCGCGACGCCGCCCGAGGACAGGCATCCGATCCTGTCGTTCGTCGGCCCCCGCAGCGACAAGCAGATCGCCGCGGCCATCCGGCGCGAGATCCTGCGCGAGGGGCAGGTCTTCTTCGTGCACAACCGCGTGCAGTCGATTCAGCGCGTCGCGGCGCAGTTGGCGGAGCTCGTGCCCGAAGCGCGCATCGCCGTCGCCCACGGGCAGTTGGGTGAGCACCAACTGGAGCAGGTCGTCGACGACTTCTGGGAGCGCAAGTTCGACGTGCTCGTCTCGACCACGATCATCGAGACCGGCCTCGACATCTCGAACGCGAACACGATCATCATCGACCGCGCCGACAAGTACGGCCTCAGCCAGCTGCACCAGCTCCGCGGTCGGGTCGGGCGCGGGCGGGAGCGGGCGTACGCGTACTTCCTCTACGACGAGATGAAGCCGCTCTCGGAGACCGCCGCCGACCGTCTGCAGACCATCGCCGTCAACAACGAGCTCGGCTCGGGCATGCAGGTCGCATTGAAGGACCTCGAGCTTCGCGGCGCGGGCAACATGCTCGGTGCCGAGCAGGCCGGACACATCGCCGGCGTCGGCTTCGACCTGTACCTGCGCATGATCGGCGAGGCGGTGGCGACGTTCCGCGGTGACGAGGTCGAGACGGGGCAGGAGCTGCGGCTCGAACTGCCACTCGATGCGCGGATCCCCGAGTACTACATCGACAGCGAGCGACTGCGCCTCGAGGCGTATCAGAAGCTATCGGCGGCCTCGGCGGCCACGGCGAAGGACGGCGCCATCGACCTCGTGATCGAAGAACTCGTCGACCGCTACGGCACGCCTCCCGAAGAGGTCGAGGGGCTTCTGGCGATCTCGCGGCTGCGTCGTCGGGCTGCGCGCGCCGGATTGACGGATGTGGTCGTGATGGGTTCGAACCTGCGCATCGCGCCGGCGCGGCTCGAGGACTCGATCAAGGTGCGGCTGCAGCGGCTGTACCCGAAGGCGAAGCTCGTGGCCGGGGGAGAGGCGCTGGTCGTCCCGATGCCCACGGTTCCCGCCGCTGTGGGTGTGGGGCTCGAGCCGTTGCCCGACGCACAGCTCCTCGAATGGGTCGAGCAGCTGTTCACCGCGATCTTCCCGGAGCCCGCCAAAGTCGAGTAGCGTGCGGCGGCTGCTTTCACGGCTGCGGCGGGACTAGTCTGGCCGCATGTTGTACGAGCACCTCGGGGCTCGCCCCCGCATCCATGACACCGCCGTCATCGCCCCCACCGCCGTCGTCTCCGGCGATGTGGAGGTGGGGCCGGGCTGCCAGGTGCTGCACGGCGCCGTCATCACGGCGGAGGGCGGCCCGATCACCCTCGGCGAGAACGTGATCGTGATGGAGAACGCGCTGATCCGCGCCACCGCGGCCAATGCGGTCCATGTCGGCGCGCACACGCTGATCGGAACGCTGGCGAGCATCGCCGGGGCGACGGTGGGTGAGGAGGTCTTCTTCGCCTCCGGCGCCCGCGTCTTCAACGGTGCTCTCGTGGGGGCCCGCTGCGAGGTGCGGGTCAACGCGATCGTGCACCGCCGCGCCGTGCTTCCCGAGGGCACGGTGGTCCCGATCGGGTGGGTGGCCGTCGGCGACCCGGTGCAGCTGCTCTCACCCGACCGGGATCAGGAGATCGCCGCTGCGCAGCCCGAGCTCGACTTCCCCGGTCACGTGTTCGGCGTCGACCGAGACACCCCCGACCTGATGGTGCAGCTCACCGAGCGCTACGGCAGCTCGCTCGCCCGACACGCCAACGACCGCGAGATCACGGACTGAGACGCCGCGGAGACGACGAGGCCGGGCACCCCTGCGGATGCCCGGCCTCATGTCGTTCGGATCAGATGACGCCCTGGGCGAGCATCGCGGCGGCGACGCGCTCGAAGCCCGCGATGTTGGCTCCGGCCACGTAGTCGCCGCCGACGTCGTGGCGCTCTGCGGCGTCGAACGCGGCGTCGTGGATGTCGGCCATGATCTCGCGCAGCTTGTTCTCGCTGTCGGCGAAGGTCCAGCGCTGACGCGAGGCGTTCTGGCTCATCTCGAGCGCCGAGGTCGCGACACCGCCGGCGTTCGCGGCCTTGCCGGGGGCGAACAGCACGCCCGCTTTCTGGAAGGCCTCGACGGCGTCGGGCACGCACGGCATGTTCGCGCCCTCGGAGACGGCGCGCACGCCGTTCGCGATCAGGGCCTCGGCATCCGCGAGGCTGACCTCGTTCTGCGTGGCGGAGGGGACGGCGATGTCGACCGGGACCTCCCAGACGCTGCCGCCTTCGACGAAGCGCGCGCTCGGACGACGGTTGGCGTACTCGACGATGCGGGCGCGCTCGACCTCCTTGAGCTGACGGAGCAGGTCGACGTCGATGCCGGCGTCGTCGACGACGTAGCCGGACGAGTCGGAGGCCGTGACGGCGGTCGCGCCGAGCTGGGTGGCCTTCTGGATCGCGTAGATGGCGACGTTGCCCGAGCCCGAGATGCCGACGCGCTTGCCGGTGAGGGAGTCGTTGTGCACGGCGAGCATCTCCTGCGCGAAGAACACCGCCCCGTAGCCGGTCGCTTCGGTGCGTACCTCGGCGCCGCCCCAGCCGGTGCCCTTGCCGGTGAACATGCCCGACTCGTGGCGGTTGGTGACCTTGCGGTACTGGCCGAAGAGGTAGCCGATCTCGCGGCCGCCGACGCCGATGTCGCCCGCGGGGACGTCGGTGTGCTCGCCCAGGTGGCGGTAGAGCTCGTTCATGAACGACTGGCAGAAGCGCATGACCTCGGCGTCGGACTTGCCGTGCGGGTCGAAATCGGACCCGCCCTTGCCGCCGCCGATGCCCTGACCGGTGAGCGCGTTCTTGAAGATCTGCTCGAAGCCGAGGAACTTGATGATCGACAGGTTCACCGAGGGGTGGAAGCGCAGTCCGCCCTTGTACGGGCCGAGCACAGAGGAGAACTGGATGCGGTAGCCGCGGTTGACCTGCAGCTTGCCGGCGTCGTCGATCCACGGCACGCGGAAGAGGATCTGCCGCTCGGGTTCGACGAGCCGCTCGAGGATCCCGCCGTCGACGTATTCCGGGCGTCGCTCCAGGACGGGGGCGATCGAGTGCAGCACCTCGTGGACGGCCTGGTGGAACTCCGGCTCGTGCGGGCTGCGGGACAGCACCGTGTCGAACACGGGCTGCACGGAGGCGGCGAGCGGATGGAAGTCGGCGGGAGTCGTAGCGGTCACGCGGAAGGGACTTTCTGATGGGGGATTGTGGTGCAGGCGATCGTGTCGCGTGAGGCATCGCCGGAGTCGGCGGAGGTTTCACTCTAGCGGCCGGCCGAATGCGGATCGCGCACCCGGCCGGACGGTATCTCGGTCACCCGGTGTTCTGAAGGCCGGCGGCGACGCCGCTGACCGAGAGCAGGAGCAGACGCTGCTGTTCGGCATCGGCGCCCGAGCCGGTGGGCTCGTCGCTCGCCGAGCGCAGCGCCCGCAGCGCGCGTAGCTGCAGCAGCGAGAGAGCGTCGACGTAGGGGCTGCGCAGCTGCACAGCCCGCTGCAGAACCGGCTTGTTCTCCAGCAGGCGCTCGCCGCCGGTGAGCCGGATCACCCAGCGCCGCGTGATCGCGAGTTCGTCGAGGACGAGCTGTGCCAGATCATCGCGGTCGCCCAGTGCCAGGTACTGCCGCGCGATGCGCTCGTCCGTCTTGGCGAGGCTCATCGCGACGTTGTCGATCATGGTGCGAAGCAGCGGCCACTCGCGGTACGCCTCGACGAGCAGCTCCTCATCGCCGACGGCGTCCAGGGCGGTGCCGAGACCGAACCAGCCGGCGAGGTTGATGCGCGCCTGCGTCCACGCGAACACCCACGGGATGGCCCGCAGATCCTCGAGCGACTCGACGGACAGTCCGCGGCGCGCCGGGCGGGAGCCGAGCGCGAGCAGCCCGATCTCCTCCATCGGGGTGACCGTGGCGAACCAGGGCGCGAATCCATCGGCCTTCACGAGCGAGAAGAAGCGCTCGCGGGAGGCGGCGTCCATGACCGAGGCGACCTCCGCGTAGCGCTCGGCCGCGCGACTGGTGCGCTCCTCCTCGGTGGGGGACGACGCGAGCAGCGTGGCGGCGGCGACCTGGTCGATGTGCCGCATCGCGATGGCCGGCTCGCCATAGCGCGCGAAGATGACCTCACCCTGCTCGGTGAGCTTGAATCGACCGTCGACCGAGTGCGGCGGCTGCGCGAGGATCGCGGAGTTCGCGGGGCCGCCGCCGCGCCCGAGGGCACCACCGCGACCGTGGAAGAGCGTCAGCTCGATCTCGGACTCCTGCGCCCAGCGTGCGATCTTCTCCTGGGCCTCGTACAGTGCGAGGTTCGCGGCCACGGGGCCGACGTCCTTCGACGAGTCCGAGTAGCCGAGCATGACCTCGAGGCGGTTGCCGGTGGCGGCCATGCGCTCGCGGAACTCCGGGAACGTCACGGCCTCGGCCAGGATTCCGGGGGCTGCCTGAAGGTCGGCGAACGTCTCGAACAGCGGCACCACGTCGAGCACCGGTGCGTCGTCGCCGAGCGCGTACCTGGCGAGGCGGCGCACGTTCGCCAGATCGGAGGCGGCCTGGGTGAAGGAGACGACGTAGCGTCCGGCGGCTCGCAGGCCACGGTCGCGCTGGATGTCCGCGATCGCGCGGAACACCTCCAGCACCTCCTCGGTCTGGGCGCTGAGCGCGTCGCCGGCATCGAGCTCGGCCAGGGCGTTCGCGTGCACCTGGGAGTGCTGACGCACCTCGAGCTCGGTGAGGTGGAAGCCGTAGGTCTCGACCTGCCAGATCAGGTGCTGCACGCCGCCGAAGGCGTGGCGCTTGGCGCCGGCCTCCGCGAGCGAGGATTGCACGGCCCGCAGGTCCGCGAGAAGTTCCTCGGGACGCGAGTAACCCTGGGTCGAGTCGCCGTGGCGGGTCGCGGAGACCCGTCGGGACAGGACGAGCAGCACGCGGCGGT
>NZ_JBLVOH010000046.1:0-4381 GCF_053543675.1 Microbacterium umsixpiens | reverse complement strand
GGGAGGGCCCGGCCGATGCGGTCGAGCGCGCGCGCGAGGCCGCGCAGGACGTGGTCGGCCGCGATCTGCGAGGCCTCACGCGTCACGGAGGCCGTGACGAACGGGTTGCCGTCGCGGTCGCCGCCGACCCAGGAGCCGATGCGCACGAACGCGGGCACCACCGGGGCGCTGGATCCGGAGTCCTCGCCACGCAGAGCGTCGTCGATGCGGCGGTACACGTGGGGCACGGTCGTGAAGAGCGTCTCGTCGAACACGCCCATCACGGTGCGGACCTCGTCCGTCGGGGAAGGCTTCTGCGATCGCAGCGGCGCGGTGCGCCAGAGAGTGTCGATCTCCTCCAGCATCCGGCGGCGGGCGCGGTGCTCCTCGGATCCGCCGGCGCTCGCCGCGTCGTGCTGGGTCAGCAGTTCGGACAGGCGGCGGATGCTCGAGGAGACGGCGCGGCGGCGGGCCTCGGTCGGGTGCGCGGTGAAGACCGGGTGGAAGCGGAGGCCGTCCAGGCGGCGGCGGGCTTCTTCGTCGCCGACCTCGCTGCGCAGTCGGGCATAGGCGGTCGCGACGGTGTCGGCGGCATCCTCCCGTCCCGGCTGTCCGGCGCGCTCACGCAGCACGCGAACGCGCTGGTGCTCCTCGGCCAGGTTCACGAGGTGGAAATAGCAGGTGAAGGCCCGGGCGACCTCGTCGGCCCTGGCGATCGTGAACGACTCGGCGATCGCCGCGGCACGCTCGAACGCGTCGGGCGTCTCCTCGTCGTACGCCTGGATCGTCGCGAGGCGCAGACGCTCGACGTCTTCGAAGAGGCCGTCGCCGCCGGCTTCGCGCAGCACCTGCCCGAGCAGCTGCCCGAGCATCCTGACATCGGTGCGCATCGCATCCGGCGTGCCGCGACCGGCTTCGAATCGGCCGATCACACGGATCGCCTCGGTGTTCGTGGGCTCGGAGAAAGAGTGTGCGGGGGTCACCCTTCGAGAGTATCCCGGGCGGTGGGGGTGTCCTGCACGCATGACGCCCGGCGCCGGAGCGACGCAGCGAGACCGCGGGCGCGGCGATATCCCGGCGACCTACGATGGAGGGGATGCGCATCTCAGCGAACCCCCTCCGCGGTCAGCAGTTCCCCGCCGTCCTCCTTCTCGTCGCCGCCGGCCTCGGCCTGCTGCTCGCGAACCTGCCGACGCACGACGGGTTGGCGGCGTTCCTCGACTTCCACATCGCGGTGCCGGGCACCGCGCTCGATCTGTCGATCTCGCATTGGGTGTCCGACGGCCTCCTCGCGATCTTCTTCCTCGTCGTCGCGATCGAGCTGCGTCACGAACTCACGCATGGCGAGCTCGATTCGCCGCGCAAGGCCGTGCAGCCGGCGATCGCCGCGGGCGGCGGAGTGGTCGTCCCGATCGCGGTGTATCTGCTGATCGCCGGCGGTGACAGCTCCACGTCGTCGGGCTGGCCGATCCCGACGGCGACCGACATCGCCTTCGCTCTCGGGGTGCTGGCGATGTTCGGCAAGGGGCTGCCCTCGCGCGTTCGGGTGTTCCTCCTCGCCCTGGCGATCCTCGACGACATCATCGGCATCATCTTCATCGCGGTGCTCTTCGCCGACGACGTGCAGTGGTTGCTGCTGGGCCTCGCGGTCGTGGGTGTCGCCGTGTTCTGGGCGCTCAGCCGTGTCCTGCACGCGAAGGGGCACCCGCTCATCGCGGTCGCCATGGTCGTGGTGGGTGTCATCACCTGGGGTCTCGTCGCCTCCTCCGGCATCCATGCGACGATCGCCGGGGTGCTGCTCGGGCTCGTCATGTCGCCGGTCCCCGCGGGTCGCGCGCGGCACGCGCTGGAGCCGACCGTGAACGGCGCGATCCTCCCCGTCTTCGCCTTCGTCGCGGCGTTCGTCGTGATCCCGGCGGTGTCGATCACGCAGCTGTCACCCGCGTTCTGGGCGATCGTGGTGGCGCTGCCCGTCGGCAAGATCATCGGCATCTCGCTGTTCGGCTGGATCGCGATGCGCATCCGTCCGAAGGGCGCAGATCCTGCGCTGCCGTTCGCCGACATCCTCGCGGCCGGTGCGCTCGGCGGTATCGGCTTCACGGTCTCGCTCCTCCTGGCCAACCTCGCCTTCGCGAGTGACGGCGGCATCCGCGACCAGGCGATCCTCGGTGTGCTCGTGGGCTCGCTGATCGCGCTCGTCCTCTCCGGGTTCATCGTGTCGCTGCGGGCACGCTGGTACCGTCGGGTCGCATCCGCCTCGTCGTGAGCGCGGAGCCGGATCCGGACCGACCGAAGGAGGTCGCGTGAACTCGCAGCCCGCGTCTGAGTCCCGTGCTGACGGGGAAGACCCGCTCCGCACCGCCGCCGACACCATGCACGCGGTCCGCGACCGCTGCGTGTGGTCGCAGCAGATCACGCACCGCGACCTCGTGCCGTATCTGATCGAGGAGTCGCACGAGGTGATCGACGCGGTCGAGTCCGGCACCCGCGACGACCTCCGCGAAGAGCTCGGAGACCTGCTGTGGCAGGTGCTGTTCCACGCGGCGATCGCGGCGCAGGATCCGGAGGACCCGTTCGACATCGACGACGTGGCGCGCACCCTGACCGAGAAGATGGTGCGCCGGCATCCGCACGTCTTCGCGGGAGAAGTGGCCGAGACGCCCGAGCAGGTGCTGGTGCACTGGAACGCGGCGAAGGCCGCGGAGAAGCGGACCCGCCGCAGCGTGCTCGACGGCGTGCCGCGGGGGATGCCGGCACTCGCGCTCGCCCAGAAGCTCGTCGGTCGCGCGGCCGGGGTCCGTGTGGCGATCGCACCGGCATCGACGGCCGTGCCCCCGGCATCCGAAGCCGACCTCGGTGAGGCACTGCTCGCGCTCGTGGCGACCGCGCGCGCCGAGGGCTGGGACGCGGAACGTGCACTGCGCGAACGGCTCCGCGCGCTCGAAGACGACGTCCGGGCGGCCGAAGCCGGCTCCTGACGCACGGCCGGGGTGCCCGACCTGGGAAGATGGACGCGTGGCTACTGTGAACCCGCCGCGCGGCATGCGCGACATCCTCCCCGCCGACAAGGCCCGCCGTGAGCGCGTGCTCTCCGTCATCCGCGAGCGCTACCTCGCGCACGGATTCGACGAGATCGAGACTCCCGTGGTCGAGGACTACGACCGCCTGCACGCCGGGATCGGCGGCGACAACGAGAAGCTCTCGTACAACATCCTGCGGCGCGGGCTCGACGCCGACGCGATCCGTGCGGCCGCCGAAGACCCTGCTGCCCTCTCGGACCTCGGCCTCCGTTACGACCTCACCGTCCCGCTCGCACGTTTCTACGCGAGCAACCGCGGCCAGCTCCCCACCGTCTTCCGCTCGATCCAGATCGGCCCGGTCTGGCGTGCGGAGCGCCCTCAGAAGGGCCGCTACCGGCAGTTCGTGCAGTGCGACATCGACATCATGGGAGACGACTCGTCTCGTGCCGAGGCCGAGCTGATGGTCGCCTCGCTCGACGCGGTCGACGCCCTGGGTCTCGAGGGCGCGACCGTGCGGATCAACGACCGACGCGTTCTGGACTGGATGCTGGACTCCTTCGGGTTCACCGCCGAGGAGCGTCCGGGCGTGCTCATCACGATCGACAAGCTCGACAAGATCGGTCCGGAAGGAGTCGCCGCCGAGCTGCATGAGCGCAGTGCCTCGACCGCTGCCGCCGACGCCTTCGACGCTTTCCTGCGGCGGCCGCAGACGATGGAGTACAACCCGTTCGGGGAGCGTCAGATTCGCAAGGCGCTGCCCGATGGCGCCCCTGCCGAACTGATCGAGCACCTGGTCGGCATCGGCGAGGCCGTCGCTGCGGGGCGTGGTCAGTCCGACATCCCGCTCGTCTTCGACCCGTTCCTCGTGCGCGGCATGGGGTACTACACCGGCACGATCTTCGAACTCGCGCACCCGTCTGTCGCATACTCGCTCGGCGGCGGCGGGCGGTACGACGGCATGATCGGTCGATTCCTCGGGCAGCAGGTGCCCGCGGTCGGGTTCTCGTTGGGCTTCGAGCGGCTCGTCGATCTGATCGCCGATGAGGTGGATGCTGCGGCCGAGGCGGTCGTGCTGATCCACGACGCCGACGTTCCCGTGCATGAGCTCGTCCGTCACAAGGCCGCGCTCATCGCCGATGGTGCCCGGGTTCGGCTCGAGCGACGCACGAAGAACGTCAAGGCACTGCTCGAGCGCTCGGCGGCCGACGGATACACGGCCTTCGCGACCGTGTCCGCGGGTGCCGACGACCTCGAGGTCAAGCCGCTCTCCTGACGCGAGCTTCGGAAGGCCCCCGCGTCGCGTTCACGCCGCGTTCACGCCGGCGCGGTGGAATCGGGGTGTGAGCCGCTTCCGCACCCTCGCCGTCGTGACGCTGGCCCTC